>USHE01000013.1 GCA_900554385.1 uncultured bacterium
TGTTACTATATGATTATTTTTATTATTTTTCTTTGTGTTTTGTTTTTTTTTACGCTGTGCGTTCTTCCTAAACACTTTTCAGAGAATGGATTACCTCCGTTAATAATGTTCGAAAGCACATCGTGACAGTTGTCACGGTGATTTTTTGCGTGCCATGAGTTATAATGAAAAATAGTATGAAAACGGAGGATGAAATGATAAATCAGCAAGAATTAAACGTTGAAAACTGTCATCCTGAACTTGTTTCAGGATCTTTTGGGTTTACTTTAGCAGAGGTTTTGATAACACTTGGTGTGATAGGGATAGTTGCAGCTTTAACAATACCTAATTTAATTAACGGTTATCAAAAAAAAGTTGCAGTAACAAGATTAAAGGCATCTTATTCATTACTAACTCAAGCTATAACTGCAGCAAAAGCGCAACACGGCGATATCATTAATTGGGAAAGAGATGCTAATAAAATCCTATTTGAATACATAGCACCAAATATCAAATCGGAAAAATTTACCAATCATATGGATTACGACTACCAGCACGTTATGTGTAATAATAAACAAGCATACAAATTTCTTGACGGAGGCGGCATGGGGTCGCCATTCAATTCAATCTCACCGTCAATCAAATTAGCTAACGGTGTCTGCATTGCATTAAACAGAATAGATGATAGCAGCGCACTACAAAGTAACTTATTTATAGATATCAACGGACCAGACTCACCTAACATAAATGGGAAAGATTTATTTGTTTTTATTTTAAGATTTAACGAAGGGAAAATTATGCCGGAAGGATATAATTGGGCTGCCAATAATGATATTACAAGCGCTAACTTAACCGGAAATTGCAACAAAAGTGCAAAATACGGGGGAACATTTTGTGCGACCGTAATCATGAAAGCCGGCTGGGAAATGCCTAAGAATTATCCTTGGTAGTCTTAAAACAAAGTCAATTCTTCCTGCTTTTCAAAGATGTTTATTTTTTTCTAACTAATTATCCCGAAACATACAAAAATTTGCTTTTTGTAAAAAATACATTAAAAAGTTGATGTGAAGTTGTCAAAAATGTAATATTGTATCTGTGGGGAAAACTCAACTTTACCGGACTTAATAAAGGGATTGTTAAAACCAAAATGGAAAAATGTAAATCTACATCAGATAATCTATATGCTGAATACGATTGGTTTCAGAAACTTTTTCCGCTTGCTATGCAAAAATCAAGCGATGGATTTTTTTCGCCCGGTTTGAAATGCGAGTTGATGGGTGTCAGCAGAAATATTAACCTCCTGCAAACAAAAGAATCTTATTTCGTTACAAAAGTTAGAATTGATAAGTTCTATGATATGTTCTTGAGAATTTCCGAGCAGGCGGTTGCACTGCTGTTAAATAGGGCACTCGGCAGACCGAACAGAGCTTTCAATATTAATAAGCTTTCGGATTTGGAAGGTGAAATTATTACTGCATTTAATGATTATGTGTATCAAATAATTTTACAGTTTTTAGAACCGCCGCCTGTCGTTAATTTTAAGAGAACAAATTTTGATATGACCCATGTTACTTTTCTTATTAAAGATGAAGAAGAAAATGCCATGGGAAAATTTATTATATCAGTTCCCGACGGAAGGTTGAAGCCGAACAAAATTGAGTGTAAATCTCTAAAGTTTGAAAATCAGGATTTTTATAAATGTCCTGTTAAAGTAAAAATTGAAATCGGTTCCACGAGATTTACCGTAAAGGACTTAAAAGGTTTAGAACCTGAAGATATAATTTTGTTGGAAAATAGTAACCTGCAAGTGTGGAAAGTTTTTTTGCAGGATTATACCAACAAAATGTTTATAGACCCTAATATGGAATTAGTTCATCCGCTGGATGATAACGGAGGAGAAGAAATGACTGAAGAACCAAATAACTTATGGGATAGTATTGAAGTTGATATGTACGCAGAATTAGATCCCGTAAAAATTACTCTCGGTGATTTGAAAAAGATTGAAGAAGGGCTTGTTGTTGACGTGGCTGCATTGTACGATAATAAAGTTACACTTCGTGTTGAAAACAAGGTTATCGGTCATGGTGAACTTGTTATTATAAATGACAGATATGGTGTGAAAGTTAGCGATATTGTTCAAAAAGGTGCAGATGAAGTTGAAGAACAAATTGCTCCGCAGGCTCAGGGCGTTCCTGCTCAGCCCGCAGCACCGAAGGCGGAAATTGAATACGATAACAGTCCAGCTCCGGAAGGACCTCCGATGGCTGATGCAAATGCCGGAGGAGATGATGAGGAGGAGTTCGATTATAGTGACTTTGAACTGGAAGACGATGATATCTAATTAAAAAATAAGAATAGAGGGGATTATGGGAGGATACTTAGTTAATTTCGCAGTTTATACAATGGCTATGATTGGGTTAATATTCTTTGCCCTCATGCTTTATATAAAATTTGCTATCGGAGGGGATTGCTCTAAAAAATCCGGTTTTTTAGGTGTGGAAGAATCTATCTCTATTGCACCACGTAAAAATCTGTATGTGGTAAGAGCCGGGAATGAACGCTTTTTGATTGCAGGTGATGTCGACAAAACTACGCTTATTTCCAAACTCGAAGATAAGACTGTAACACATATTTCCAATTCACATTTTAAGCATTCGGAAGTTTCTTCTGAAGGTATAGATGATTTGCCGGTAATTTCGGCATTCTCAAATAAAAGCAGCACTGTTTTACACGATATGGTTAGAAAAATTAACAACTAAGGAAGTATATAATAATGCAAAATGTTTTAACTGATATAAATCCGGTATTACAAATATTAATAGTGATGTCACTATTCTCGTTGCTGCCTTTGGTATTTTGCTGTATGACGAGTTTTTTAAGATTCGTAATTGTCTTTTCAATGCTGAAAACAGCAATGGGTACTCAGCAAGTTCCACCGTCAATTGTTATTATCGGATTATCTATGATTTTGACTTTTTATACTATGGGAGGAACTTTCCAGAAAATGTATGATTTGGGAAGTGTTCCATATCAAAAAAATCAAAATATTATTGCTGCAGTAGATGAAGGTTCAAAGCCTTTGAAAGAATTTATGATGAAGCAGACAAGGGAGTCTGATTTGGCATTTTTTATTGAACTTTCAAAGAAAAGACCGCCGGCTTCACCTGATGAAATAACAATATGGGAGGTAGCTCCGGCTTATATTATCAGTGAACTTAAAACCGCTTTTGAGATAGGGTTTGTGATATTTGTACCGTTTATCGTTCTTGACCTTGTTGTTGCAAATATTCTGCTGGCACTTGGTATGTTTATGTTGTCGCCGACCATTATTTCTTTGCCGTTTAAATTGCTGATATTTATTGCGGTTGACGGCTGGGCATTAATAGTTCAGGGTTTGGTTACAAGTTACAATTAAGAGTTATTGAGAGGTTACTATGATAGAAGTTTTAGCTGAATATTTAGCAAGAGGATTTTTGGTAATGCTGACTATTTCAATGCCTTGTGTATTAGTTGCGGCAGGTGTCGGTCTTGTCATAGGTATTTTGCAGGCGGTAACACAGGTTCAGGAACAAACTATTGCTGCGGCTCCGAAAATTCTTGCGGTTTTTCTTGTAATAGTTATAGGCGGGTTTGGGTTTATCAGAATTTTGACTAACTTTTTTACTGATGGCATGAACTTGGCATTTCAGGTGCTTCCGAAAAATGATAATTATGTTCTATCTGCAGATTATTATAGATACACTTCTCCTTACGGCAATCTTGCACCCGATAAATTCAGAAATCAGCAAAATATAGATCATATTATGAAAAATCCAGGCAAAATTCCTTTTATTCGTAATGAAGAAAGAATTAAGGACATACCTTCTAACAGAACTCCAAATCCAAGACCTGATTTGGTTGAAACAAGGAAAATCTTAGGAAATTAGTATGGAGCAAATTCTAGCAGAAATAGTTAAATTATTTCCACAGCTAAATATCGCGCTTTTGTCCGGTATTTATGTTTTTGCGAGAATGCTCGGTTTTTTCAGATTTGCACCTGTTTTTAACAGAAAAGAAGTTCCGGGCATGGTGAAAATTTCGCTTGCTCTTTTGATGACAATCTGCATAACTTCGTTGATAAAGCCTCCAGCTATGGGAACGGAAGATTCTATGCTGTTATCAATAATTTTAAATTTTGCTGTAGGTGCAATGATTGGTTATATGGCGCAGCTTATTTTGCTGGCAATTGATGCCGGTGCTGATATGATTAACATGCAGATGGGATTGTCTTCCGCAATGGTTTTAGATCCTACAACCTCAAGTCAGGTTTCTATTTTGACAAAAATTATTTCCCTTTTAGGGGTTTTGATTTTTATTCATCTCGGTGGAATTTATTGGTTAATTAAAGCGTTTATGAGAAGTTTTGAAATATTCCCGATTTTTGCGACAACAGTTCCGCTTGCAAAGATTGTAAATATGGATTACTTAATTAAAATGACGTCTAATGTTTTGTATATGGGGCTGCAAATCGCCTCTCCTGTCTTGCTTGCAACTCTCGGACAGGATATTATTCTAGGGGTAATCTCTAAAACCGCTCCGCAGGTAAACGTGTTCCAGCTTAGTTTCCTGTTTAAACCTGTTTTTGGTGCCGCAATTATGGTGTGGATTTTACCTATGTTATTAAATGTTATTACCGATTACTTTTTGTCTTATGCAAATATTTTTTAAAATGTTTTTATACTAAGATATAAATATGGTTAAAAATGCATATATTCATATCCCATTTTGTAAATCAAAGTGTAAATACTGCTCATTTGTATCCTATCCAGCTTTGGAATTAAAAGAGCAGTACCTTGATGCGCTGGAAAAAGAGATTAAATGTTTTTACGAAAAGGAATTTTTGAATACTCTTTACATAGGCGGTGGAACTCCTTCTGTATTAAATGTTTTAGAGATAGAAAAAATAATAGAGAATTTTAACTTCGAACAAAATACGGAAATTACGGTAGAACTTAATCCCGAAACTTTGACTGTTGAATATTTTCAAGGATTGAGAGAATGTTGCGTTAATCGTATAAGTCTTGGGTGCCAGACTTTTGATGATAAAATTTTAAAAATTATCGGTCGACGGCATAATGCTTCTCAAGTTATAAACGCTGTGACGTATGCTCAGCAAGCAGGGTTTGAGAATATAAGTCTTGATTTTATATACGGGCTGCCAGCCCAAACAATTCAAGGGTTTATGGATGATTTACAAAAGGCTGTGCCTCTCGGTGTAAAGCATATTTCTTTATATGGATTAAAAATTGACGAGGGGTGTTGGTTTTATGATAATTGCCCGTCACAGCTTCCTGATAATGATGTTCAGGCTGATATGTATTTGAAAGCAATAGAAACTTTGACAGATGCAGGTTATGAACATTATGAGATAAGTAATTTCGCAAAATCAGGATTTCAATCACGTCACAATCTTAATTATTGGGATAATAATACTTATTACGGTTTTGGTATTGCTGCTCACGGTTACAAGGATGGCGTTAGATATTCAAATTATGAGGATTTTGAAAGCTATTTTAAATCTCCTAATATTCATAATTTGACACATAGAGTTTCGCGTGAAGAACAATTGGAAGAAGAGATTTTTCTCGGTTTTAGGAAAATGTCAGGAATTAATATTGAGAATATAAATAAAGAGTTCAATATAGATTTTGAGGTAAAGTATAGAAAAATTCTGCAAAAATATACGGCAACAAACCATTTAATAAAAACCGGAACAGGTTATAAATTATCGGAAGAAGGTATTCTTGTGAGTAACGTTATTCTTGCAGATTTTATATAAAAAAGACCTCCTTATATTTGGAGGTCTTTTTTTGTTTAATTATTTTTAAGATGCGCTATTTGCTGCATCTTTTGCGGCATCTGCGGTTTTATCAGCAGCCTTAGCTCCTTTTTTGCCGAAAAGTCCCATTAACGGGTCAATCATTTTTGTGCCAATCCATTCACCTGCTTCAGCCAGCATACTTTCTGCCTTTGCCATGAAACCTTTTGCATTTTTTTCAACCTTTAGGATATTAGCTCTTGATAATCCGAACAATGCCAGTCCTGCAACAACAACAGCTGCAATAGTTCCACCGATTATTTTACCTGCTTTTCCGCCTTTTTTTTCTTTTTCTGCAGCTTTTGGCGCGGATTCAAAACTATCCGGTTTTGCAGTTTCTGCCGGTTTTTGAGTATATTGACCTTCGCTTGCAATCAGGTTGTTCCATTCCGAGGATGTAACATCCCCTCTAAAACTTACGTTTGCGACTGGATTTATCATGAGTTAACCTCCTTTATAACTACACACTTTTAGTACCATTATTAAAACGACTGATAGAATAATTTTGACGCAAATTTGATTATTTTACAATATTATTTACAAATATTTACAAAAGTTTTGGAATATTTTTAAACTATGTGTAATCTCTATTATTAGGAGGAATAATAAATGGGCATGGAACAAGAAACTTTAATTTATGTAGAAGAAAATGACAAAGAAGAAGCAAAGGTCTTAACACAAGGGCTTTTGAACAAGGAGGTTAAAAGCAGAGCTTATATAAATGCGCTCGGGGCGGAATTAGCGTTGAAATATCTTGCGCTCGAAAATATCAATAATTCAAAAACTTATAACATGCATAATGTACATAAAATTTTGGAAGAATTTGATATTTCGGATATTATGCTTTCCAATATTCATATTGATGTCAGAGTCGTTTTTGATGAAAATAAAATTTTTATTCCGAAATCCCATTTTGAATATAATATTACTCCTGATATTTATCTTGTATTCCTTCTTGCGGAAGATAGTTCTCATGTAAAATTCCTCGGATTTTTTGAACCGAAACTTATTAATAAAAATAATCAGAATGCAGATTACTATTTTATTGAAAAAGAAAAATTAACTTCTCCGATGAATTTGAAGGCTTATGTTGATGCGTTCAAAGGAAACAGAACCCAGTCGCTTTCAGATGATGTGAACAGTACGGCTGAAATGTTGATGGTTTCTGTTGTGGATCAGAATGCGTCAAAAGAAGAAATGAAGGAACTTTTGAAGTATTTAACTCAGAGTTCCGCACTTCGTGACAGATTTATAGAATTTGAAAATTTTGAAATTCTGTCATATAAAGCAGAACGTTCGCCGGACGTTACACTTCCGGAAGAAGTTGCACAAAATAATATTATTGATGCAACAATAGATGATTTGAAATCAGAACCGGAGAATGTTGTTTCGGGTTCTGTTGATGAAGTTGTAGAAAGTGTGGATAATACTGAAGTTTTACCTTCTGATGAGATGCCGGATACAATGATTACTTCAAAAACCATTGAAAATATTTCAGAATCGGCTTTAAATACTGAGATTGGAGTCAATGATAATCTTGGTTTACCTGACCTTCCGTTAGGTGATTTGGATATGACATTGGGCGTGGAGGAAGGTTTGACTTCCGAGAGTGTGCTTCCTGCAGTTGAAAAATTTTCTTCTGATGATATATCCGAAAATTCAGATACGGATAATCCTGATGATGTTACTGCAATGTTTACAAATTCTTCTATGGCAGATACTGCGGAGATGCTTGATTTTCACGAGTCAGGGATTGAGTCTGATAATTCGGGAGCTGCTGAGAGTTTAGGTGTTGAAGAATTAAGCAGTTCTCAGAATATTGAAAATGTCGAAAACGAGAATTTAGCTTTCCCTGATACGTCAGCTCAGTCAGAAGATGTTTCTCATGATTTTGAGGTCGGAAGTGCAGATGACTTTTTTGCTGATATGACTCTTGAAAATACACAGACAGACAGCGGTAATAATTTAAATAAATCAGAAGATTTTTCTGAAAATAATGCGTTTGAAACTGTAGATTTTAATTCAATGGATCAAACTTTTGTTCCGAAGCCTGATGATCTTCCGGCAGAAGATGAAATGGAAGTTTTGGATATTTCTAATGTGAATGCTGTTCCGAATGATTTAGATAAAAATATAAGCGAAACCATTGAATTTAATAATATTGAACTTTCAAGTGAAGAACCTTGCTTTAATCAGGTAAATGGTGAGCAAACCGTTCCTATGCTTAATATGAATGATTTTTCTCCTTTGGAACCTTTGCCAATGGAAGAAGTTAAAGCAGAGTCTTACGATATGGATAGTTTGTCAATAACTGATAATATGTATCCAATGCCAAATCTTAATACTAATGAAAAGTCATTGGAGCTGGTTGGAATGTCTGATTTAGAACCGTTGGAGGCTCCTGCGCTTGAAGAATCTCCGTCTGAAGCAGCTAAAGTTGAAGATTCTCTTGATGACGTAAATTCAGAACTTGATGCTATTCCGGATTTCAATTCTGATGATATGGACTTAGGACTTTCCTCATCTATTGAAGAAGATGTTGCAGGAAATACAGATTTTGAAAGTAGTCTTTCAGAAACTCATGCCAACTCATCTTTAGAAGATATCCAAAATCTTACGGTGGATGATATTGTTGAGCAGCCAATGAACGATTTTGCACAGGATGAAGTTCCTGTGACAGATATGGAAACTCTCGCTCAAGTTGATGAATTAGAAAATGTGCAAACTGAAAGTGAAGCTATACCGTCAATTGAAAATTTCTCTGATGACGATGTGCCGGATATTGATGATATTAGTACTTTACAAAATGATATGGAAAGCTCTGATATTCAAGATGGTTCTCCGAATGTGGAACAGGGAAATGAGTTAGATTCTCAAGATATTGCGGCTGATGAAAATAGTGATTTGAGCATGCTTTTTGACGAAAATCAATCGGAAGATGAACCTCAGCCGGAAAGTTTTGAAACTCTTAATAGTGGTATGGCAAATATTCCTTCAATCTATCAGCAAACCCAGAAATTACCAGTGAAAATGATTGCAGTGGCAGCCGTTGCGGCAATGCTTGTTGTCGGCGGTGTATTCGGAGTTTCAATGAAAAATAAAAACTCCACGTCAGAATCAGAACCTCTGGCACAGTCGGTTCCTGAAAATCCGCTGCCTGCTGCCCCTGTTGCAGATAATACCGATATACTTGCCAATACTCCGGAAGTTCAGACATTGCCGGCTCCGCAAAAAGAACCTGTTAATGTTAAAAAAGAAGCCGACAACACTAAGTCATCTGCTAGTGCAAAACCTGTAAATCCACAAGGACAACTCCTCAGCGTGTCGAAACTTTCCTGGGAAGTTCCGGATTACTTGTCTTATAGTGATAATATTAAAAAATATTTGCAGACTGCAGGTAAAAGTATAAAATTAACTCTTTCAAGTGATTTGCTTCTTGTAAGCCAATACGCTTATTCAAATCAAATGAAGGTAGACTTGAAACTTAGCAGTGATGGGACATTGAGAGATTCAAAAGTCGTTAAATCAAGCGGTTCGGAGCAAATTGATAACATTGTGTTACAAACTGTTAAAGATACGCTAAATGTCATCAAACCCGCTACTGGAGAGGTTCCTACGCCAGATTTTCATTTGGCTCTTATAATTAATTTTTAATTATGCTATAATTCTGTAAGATAAGGAATTTTTAAGTGGAATTAACACAAGAAAAGTTAAATTTAATAGAGAGAATTATAAAGAACGATAGAAAGTTTGCAAATAACGAGGATTTGTATGACGATTTCTTCAATGAAATGTGCAAGCGTTCAATGCCGATTGTAAATACAATTACGTCTGACGTTACTTTGGAAGCGTATCTTCGTAAAATAGCAACAACAAGTATATTGAATGTTCTAAAAGATTCAGGCAGATTAAGACGAACAAGAGATGGATTTACTCAAGTGAATGAAGTTTCTTTGGAGGCTCATTCTCCGCAGAATTCGTCGCAGGAAAATTATTCCGACGTTCAAATTTCGTATCCTGTCGTGGATTATGATAGTAATCCTGAAGATATTGCTGTTCAAAAAGAAATTTTGCAAAAAATTGTTGACGCGATATACTTAATAAATGAAGCCGAACCTGATAAACAATATTTAAAAATCTATAAGTTACGTTACGATGAAGGCATGACACAAAAGGAAATTGCTTCCGAGATGAGTCTTTCGCAGTCAGAAATTTCGAAAAGATTGTTTAAATTGATGGAAAAGGTTAAAGAGGCGTTTAATTAATAAACGGGAATTTGACTATGAAATGTCCAATCTGTAAAAAAACAATTCCGGATAATACTCTCAAATGTCCGTATTGCAAAACAAGAACAGGCTTGATTTGCAAAAATTGTCATGCGGTTAATTCCATTTATGATATTGTTTGTCGAAAATGTGGTGAAGAAATACTCAGACTTTGTCCTGAATGTAACAGTGTTAACCAGCTAAATGCAAAAAAATGCAGAAAGTGCGGATATCCTTTTGTTGAACAAGTTAAAGTAAAGGATGTTATTCCTGAAGATATTAGCGGGTTTGGTTATCCTGCAAAGTTTATGACTCAAGAGTCTGCTAAAAATACTCTGGTAAAAGGAATTCTTAACCATTCAAAAAAAATATTTTCGCTTAGCGGGGATAGAGGTATCGGTAAGAGTGTTGTGCTGTCGCATGTTATAAATGCACTGAAAGATAAACACTTTGTCTGGTTTTACGGTAAATGTACTCCGATTACACAGCTTACACCGGGCGGGTTAATTCAGGATATGATGCTGAATTTGTTTAATCTGCCGAATTTTTGTTTGAACAGTTTGAAGTTTAAAAAAGATGCGACAAAGTTTTTCCAGAATGAATTTCCTTATTTAAATCATGCAGAAGTCAATGATTTTTTAAATTTTCTCTACCCATCCCAGATGGGAACCTTTGAGGAAATGCAGAATAATAAAGTAAAAACTTTTGATTTGTTAAACAAAGTTTTTGATAAAATTATTTCTTACAGTAAATTTGTTATTGTTGTAGACAATTTTGAAAATATTGATGGTTTTTCTTATGAATTTTTGAGTGAATTTATTAAAAAAGAAAATATTCAAAATGAACTTAACCTGGTTCTTTTGTACAATGAACCGAAACCTTCAAAGGGTTATTTTAATTTAAATTTAAAAAATTCTGATGATATTTATCTTGATATCAGCATTTCTTCTCTAACTCCTGCCCAGATGATAGAATTGGTCAGAGATAAGGAAGAAAATATTCAGGGATTTCCTTATATGAATGATTCAGAAAAACGTGATATTTTTGTGGCTTCTCACGGTAATCCGGCATTTCTTGAGCAGGTTTTGAGTTTAAGATTTGACTGCCAGATATCAGATTTTAATTTTAAATTGCCTGAAACTTATTTGGATTTGGTTAATGAAAGACTTAGAGTTTTGAAAGAAGCAAACAAGACTGCTTATGTATTTTTGATTGCGTCGGCAATTCTTGGTGATAAGATAAACCTTAATTTATTGAAGCAAATTTTTGGATTTAATGATACAAGATTTAGTGATATAATTGCGTATTTGGAACAGTCAAATTTTATTGCACCTTTGAGTGATATTTTTTATCAGTTTAAGGATTTGCTTTTGTGGGAAACTATTATAAAGACTACGAAAAATGATGCGGAATTCATTGATTTAAATACAAAAGTTTGCAATGCACTTGGTAATTTCACATTGAATTCAAATGCAATTTTTGGGATAATAGCACAAAACCTGAAGCATCCGAAACTTGCGCTTGATATCTGGACGAGAAATACTCGGCTTGCATCATACATTGGAGATACAAACCTGTATGCAATTTCGCAGAAACAGTGTTTGGCTTTGATAAATGAACTTGATGAAAGTGCAACATTAAAGACGCGTTATAATATTTCTGAGCGGCTTGGAAAACTTCTTGCTGATTTTAATCCAAAAGAGGCAATGGATTATTTACCTGATGCGATTTCAAATGCTCAGGCAATAGGAGATACTCCGCGAGAAATTGAACTTTTAGGATATATGGCACATTGTTGCGAAAGAGTCGGCAATTATTTTGGAAATGTTGAATGTGTCGATGCTGCACTTTCCAAAATTAATAAAGAGATGGATCTTGAGATTGCTCTTATGAAATGTGCAAAATTAAATTCCCTTTTATATATCGGAAACTGCGGACAGATTATCAACATGATTGATAATGAGATAATGCCGGTATTTGATATATATTTGGGTAAAACTTACACAAAACAGAATATTCCGTTTGACTTTTTGTATGAAAGCTGGCTTAAGACATATCTTATTCTCGCTAATGCATTAATTCTACAAGGCAATGACAGAGCTTTTGAAATTCTTACAATTTTATTTGACATTATTGAACGGAATAATATAAGCGATAAATTGTTTATATGTAAATGTAAATTGGGACTTGCATTTGCAAATACAATGAAGGGCGATTTTACTTCTTCTGAAAAACTGCTAGAGGAAATCTTGAAAATATATAGAGAAAATTCTATGAATGATGAGGCAATTCTCAGATGGAATTTGATTAATATCACGAATAATTTTCTCAGAAAACGATACAGCGGTTTGCAGGAAGATTTGTTCCAGGTTGTTACATTTGCGAATAATGCAGGGGATAATTTTACAAAAAATATGTTGAAATCTTTGCTTGGAAAGATTTTTAAAGACAATAACCAAACAAAACATGCGATAGAAATTTATAATGATCAGATTGCATATTTTTCAAAAGAAAAGATGGCACTTGGTGCTTTGTTAACATGGTATTTGATAGCAGAGGCTGTACTTGTGACGGAAGGTCCTTATGCTGCACAGGAGATTGCATCTCAAGCTCTTGAAGTTGCCCAAAACCCGAAAATTGATAACTATTTCTTTACTATTCTATTAAAAATAATAATTATAAAAGCAGCAATGACTTCATCAGATTATGAAACTGCAAAAATGCATCTTGATAGTGCAATTATGCTGGCAAGACAATTCAATCTTAATGATATGTTATCCCGATTATTCCTTTTGTATGGAAAATATTTTCAGGAAATCGGTTTAATTTCATCCCCTCAACAGCAGGAATATTTGAATGGTTCTGCTAAGATGTATTTCAAAGCTTCTGAATATGTACGAGGAACAAGAAATAATTACGTACATATCGAGATTGAAAAAGCCAAAAATGTATTAAAATCTTTTTGTCAGCTTAATAGTATTAAGCTGGGATAGCAATTTTTTTTATTTTTCTGTTTTTATAAACATGTGTACATGTAATTTACAGGTGTGTAAATGGGGCAGTTTTTAAATTCAGTTCGAGAAGTAAAAAGAAATTATAATATTTATGATAATTGGGAACAACAGCAGGCGGATGAAAAAGCTCAGAAGCAATATCTCGCTAAAAATTTGCAAATTCCTAAAGACAAAGTCGAGTTGACAGAGGCAAGAGCAAAGACTGTTATTCGTGCCGCAGAAATGCTGGATAATCGTTCCGAAAATAATGCGGAAGATATGGAAATGTGTACTTCTGCATTGAGTATGCTGGCAGTTTTACCAATGTCTTTTCTCCCGTTATTAGGTATGAGGATGAAGTCACTTAAAGCCGCTAATATGCTTTCTTTTGGCAGTCTTGCCGCTACATTTTTGGCTACATCAGGACTTATTCTATGGGGAACTGCTAAACAAAAAGAAGCTTCCAGAATTGGGCGTTTTCAGGCTAAGCAAAATGAGCTTAAAGATGTTAAAAATTTTGTAATTTATACACCTGAACAAATTGAGGCTGCTGTTAAAAAAGCAGAAGAAATTCCGGACGAAAAAGAGAAGAAATCTTTCCTTAAGAGTTATTCTAATATAAAACAAGTTTTCAAAGATAAAAAAGCTTATTTAGAAGACAAAAATAAACAAGATGACTCGAAAATTGAAAATTTAAAATCTAAAACTTATACACCTGATCAGTTGGCAAAGGCAGATAATGACAGGGAATTGATTGTTGATGCAGTAAAAGATATCAATATAAAAGCTGAAGAATATTCAGAAAATGTTGAGAACGCATTTGATACTTTAGGGGTATTTTCTGCAATTTTTGCACTTCCTGTGGCTGCTGTTTTAAATAAGACTCTGAAACTTTTTGGCGGAAATGTAGCAAAGCATAGCAAAATTATATCCGGTATTGCAACCGGTATTACCACATTAACTCTTTTGACTGCCGGAACATCAGTACAAAAAGAGGCTGCACGTATAGGAAGATATAAAGCAAGACAGGATTTAATGAAAGATCCTGCTGCTTTGCTGGCATTTACTGATGAGCAAAAAGCCCAGGCTAAAGATATTAAAGCTGATGAACAAAAGAAAACATTTTTCAAGAAAATTGCATCAAATTTTGAGTTTTTAGGTAAATATTTCGATGATAGAAAGGAATATAAAAATTACAAAGAATCTGAACTGAAAAAGAACGAAAAAATTATCAAAATTCTAAGAGAAGAAACGGAAATTACTGACAAACAGCTTCAAGATGCTAAACATTTGCAGGAAAAAGTTTTCATGACTTTTGATGAACTGGATGAAATGTCACAGCGATATTCAGAAGATATAGAAGCCGGAACAGAAATTGCCAAGGAAGGTTTCGGATTGTTCTGGGGGCTTGCATCAGCGTTTGCTACTGCCGGTTTGAGTATTGCATTCATGAAGGGTAAAGTTCCGATTGACAAAATAATAAAGACATTTTCTAATTTTACTCTCGATAAAGAATCTTCATTCAGAAAGATTGTGGACAAAGGGTATGCAATGCTGAAAGAAGATAAAGACCTCAGAAAAGATTTTAACAATATCTTTATTAAAGGCACCGGAAATCTTAAAAAGAATCCTGAGTTTAATAAAATTATGGATGAATTTAAAGCAGAGTGTTTAAAGCTTTCAATGGCAGGCGGTGATCAAAAAAACAATTTAATGGAAAACCATTTCAAAAAAGGTCCTGTTGCAAAATGGGGAAGAAATCTTACGTTTGATATTTTTAAAATTAAAGCAAGAAATACTTTAAAAAAAGCAGGTATAGAAATTCCTGAAGAATTAAAATTTAACTATTCAAACTATAAGACATTCTGGCATACTGCGGCTGCTGCATTTGTTCCGTTTCTTGGAATTATGGTCAGTGTACCGTATGCGTTCAATGCGTGGTTGACAAATATTCAGAAAAAAGCCGGCAAAATTGGTATTATGAAAGCTATGGAAAAAATTGATGATCCAAAGCTTTTCGTAAATGAAAATGATACTTCTGCAACGTCTGTTACACCTGGAATTTCGCAACAATCTGCACAGAGTGCAAACCTATTGAACAAGTTTAAAACTATTTAATAATGTTTGCAACATAGTCGAAATATTCGTTATTTTTATATTTTGCAATATGTTTTAGCAGGGTTTTTTTATCCACGTAACCCATTCGGTAAGCAATTTCTTCCAGACAGGCAATCTTAATTCCCTGATTTTCTTCTACGGAATGCACAAATTGAGAAGCTTGCAATAGAGAATGATGAGTACCTGTATCAAGCCAAGCAAAACCTCGTCCTAAAAGTTCGACATTTAATGCATTATTTTTTAGATAGATGTTATTCAAATCCGTAATTTCAAGTTCTCCCCTAGCAGACGGTTTCAAACTTTTTGCATATTCAATAACTTTGTTGTCATAAAAATATAATCCTGTAACTGCATAATTAGATTTAGGGTTTTCCGGTTTTTCTTCAATAGAAATAACTTCTCCTTTTTCATTGAATTCGACAACCCCGAACCTGTGAGCATCTTTCACCTGATAACCAAATACTGTAGCTTTGCCTGATTTTGTATTTTCGACAACTTTCTTTAGTGTACCGGAAAATCCGTCGCCGTAAAAAATATTATCACCCAGAACTAGAGCTACATTGTCATTGCCAATAAATTCTTCGCCTAAAATGAACGCCTGAGCCAATCCGTCAGGAGAAGGCTGTTCTATATAAGAAAATTTTACCCCGAAAGGTTCCCCATCTCCGAGGAGTCTTTTAAAGTTTGGCAAATCCTGCGGAGTGGAGATTATAAGGATTTCCCTGATACCAGCAAGCATTAAAACTGATATTGGGTGGTAAATCATAGGTTTATCGTATACAGGTATTAACTGTTTTGAAATTGCAATTGTGCTTGGATGAAGCCTTGTGCCAGCCCCGCCTGCTAAAACTATTCCTTTCATAAAATTTCCTTATATTGAATTATTATAACCTTATCATATCATAAAATTTTGGTGTTACACATCTCTCAATTCAAGGTAATCATGCAGGGCGACCTGCCAGTTACGGCAAATGTTTTCGTTCGCCATTACGCTGTATTGCGGGCGTTTTGCCGGTCTTGGAAATTCTTCTGTTTTGCACGGCTTTAGATTAACATTTAATCCTGCCTGTTTGAAGATTTCCTGTGCAAATCCGTACCAGCTTGTACTTCCTGAACCGCATACGTGGTATGTTCCGTATGGCTTTGAAAGTAGTTTCAAAATTCCGTTTGCAAGTTCTACTGTCCAGGTCGGGCAGCCGATTTGGTCGTCAACAACTTTTAATTCGTCTTTGCCTGCAAGAGAAATCATTGTTTCAACGAAGTTTTTTCCGTAATGTCCGTAAAGCCAGCTTGTGCGGGCAATATAATATTTTGTACAGTATTTTTTTACGGCTTCTTCTCCTTGAAGTTTTGTCAGCCCGTAGTTATTCAAAGGATTTGTTGTATCGTCAGGCGTATAAGGTGCGGTTTTTGTCCCGTCAAATACGTAGTCTGTTGATATATAAACTAACGGAATGTCTAATTTCCCGCAAATTTTTGCTATATTTTCAGTCCCCGTAACATTTATAAGCTTTGCCGTTTCAAGTTCTTCTTCTGCTTTGTCCACATTTGTATAAGCTGCACAGTGGATTACCATATCAGGATGAATATCTGTTAAGGCTTGTTCAACCGCATCTCCTTTTGTAATTTCAAGAGTATCAGCATCGGTTTCTATTACAAAAGCTCCGACGTCTTCCAATATCGGACATAAATCCTGTCCTAGCATTCCGTTTGCTCCTGTTACGAGAATTTTCATTATGCAAGTCTTCCTTTCCTTTGTTCAACTGATTTTATCCATTGTTGGTTGTTTAAGTACCAGTCGATTGTAAGTAAAATTCCTTCTTCAAAAGAAACAGTAGGTTTCCAGCCAAGTTCGCCTGTTATTTTATCATTGCAAATTGCGTAGCGTTTGTCGTGACCAAGCCTGTCTTCAACGTGTTCAATGTAACTTTCATCTTTATTTAATGCGTCGAGAATTAAGTGCGTAATTTCAAGATTTGTTTTTTCATTGTGTCCGCCAACATTATATATCTGTCCTGGAGTTCCTTTGTGAAGTACTGTATCAATAGCGGAACAGTGGTCATATACGTAAATCCAATCACGAACATTCATACCGTCCCCGTAGACTGGTACTTTTTCTCCTTTTAGGAGCTTAGATATGAATAGGGGGATTAGTTTTTCCGGATACTGATAAGGGCCGTAATTATTTGAACATCTTGTGATTAAAGTAGGGAGTCCAAAAGTTTCATAATAAGAACGAACAATTAAATCCGCACTTGCTTTTGACGCTGAATAAGGGCTGTTTGGAGCGAGCGGAGTTGTTTCATAAAAATAACCGTCTTCTCCAAGAGTACCGTAAACTTCATCTGTAGAAACCTGTAAATATCTTTCTATATGAAAAGCTTTAGCTGCTTGTAGAAGAATTGATGTCCCTTTTATATTAGTTTCAATAAAAACTTCAGGACCTGATATTGAGCGGTCAACGTGGCTTTCGGCAGCATAGTAGATGACGTAATACGTGTCAAATTTGGCGCTCAGGTCAGTGACAAGAGCCTTATCGCAGATATCACCCTTGACGAAGATATGGCGGGCATCGTCCTTGATATCTTCCAGGTTTTCCAGGTTGCCGGCATAGGTCAGCTTATCCAGGTTGACCAAGCGTATATCCTGGTATTTTTCCAGCATATAGTGGACAAAGTTGGAGCCAATAAAACCGGCACAGCCGGTAGCAAGATAAGTTTTCATTTATTTACCATCCCAATTATTGAAAAAGTCCTGAATTGCATCTTTCCAGTCGCGCATGTCATCGCCGACACTGCACCGCAGGGCGCGGTTTTCCAGTGCGCTCCATGCCGGGCGGTCTGCGGATTTGGGGTTCATCTCTTTATATTGTGCGCTGGTAACGGGCTTTACGGTGCACGGCAGGCCGGACAGGCGGATGATCTCGGATGCGAAATCATACAAGCTGCAAATGCCACTGCCGGTGCAGTGGTAAATGGCGTAATCATGGCTGGCGGCCAGCTGTAAGATATGGTAGGCCAGATCCGCCGCTGTGGTGGGGTTGCCCAGCTGGTCGTTGACAACATTCAGGGTGTCATGCGTTTTGGCCAGGTTGACCATAGTTTTGACAAAGTTTTTGCCGTAATAGCTGTACAGCCAAGCCGTGCGCACGATAAAGTGGCGGCGGCAGAACTGCTGCACATAGGTTTCGCCCAGCAGCTTGGTCTGGCCGTAGGCCGAAATGGGGGCGGGCAGGGCACTTTCATCCAACGCCACACCGCCGATGGCTGTACCGGAGAAAACAAAGTCAGTAGAAATATGGATCACGCGGGCAATGATCTTATCGCATGCCAATGCCAGGTTGCGCGGGCCAAGGGCGTTGACGCGGTAAGCGGCCTCGCGGTTGGTTTCGCAGCCATCCACGTTGGTAAAAGCAGCGCAGTTGATGACGGTATCCGGCTGGGTGCGGCGGAAATAGGTCACAGTGGCTTCGCGGTCGGTAATATCCAGCTCATCCACATCAACGGCGATCACCGTTGCTTTGCGCAGGCGCTCCGGCAGCGGGCCAAGGGCGCATTCTTCATCGGCCAGCTGTGTTTGCAGCTCGGTTCCAAGCTGTCCATGGCAGCCGGTAATCAGAATTTTCATCTTGTGCCTCTTTCTTTATACCGCATCAATATTTCAGGCGGTCATCGGCAACATTGCGCAGGTGCTGGCCATAGGGGCTTTTGCCATAGCGCTCGGCGCTTTCCAACAGTTTGCCGCGGTTGATCCAGCCGTATTTA
>USHE01000014.1 GCA_900554385.1 uncultured bacterium
TAACAGTTTGTAGGGGAGTTCTGATACTCCCCTATAAAAATGGCTATTTATCAACTGTTTGTTGTGACATAGCCTTTTATTATAAGAATTTAAACTTTGATTTTAATGCCATGATTTTTAAATAGGAATCTTCGATTTTTTCTAAAAGCTCAATATCCGTTTTTGCTTTTTGGGCAAGATTATCAATCATATTTATAATTTCAGAAGTGGAATTTCTGAAAATAAACATATTCAAACCGGCACGAATACCCATTTCACAAGCTTCTTGAATTCCAAACCCTGCAACACCTTTCATAACCATATCATCAGAAATTACGACTCCGTCAAATCCTAAATTTTCACGCAAATAATTTATGGCATTCTTACTCAACGACGCAGGAATATTTTCAACTTCAAAGCAGGTACAATGTAAATGTGCAGCCATAATCGTTTCAATCCCGTTTTTCACAGCCTCTGCAAATGGTTTTATGTGAACCTGCTCCATTTCTTTCAGGGAAAGATTAATTTCCGGCAAAGTAAGGTGGCTGTCAGCATTAGCGTCACCATGCCCCGGGAAATGTTTAGCACAAGGGATGATACAGTTACTTCTATATGCTTGTGTCACAATAGTTTGAGCCACTATCACGTCTTCGACCTTATCTGAAAATGCCCGTTCTCCGATAATGGGATTGGCAGGATTTGTGTTCACATCAATACAGGGTGCAAAATTCATATTCACACCATAACTTTGCAACTCTTTTGCAATTTCTTCTGTTTGATTTTTTAGAAAATCCAAACCTTTTTCGTAAGCATACTTGGCAGACAAATATTTTTTACCATTGTGTATATTTTCGGTTCTCTCAACCCGTCCGCCCTCCTGGTCAATCGACAAAAAGGGAGTAATCAATGCTAGAGATTTTATCTCCTCTGTCAAACTTTTAAACTGCATTGAAGAATGAATATCTTTCGTAAAAAATATAACCCCGCCAAGCCCTTCTGCAAGAGCCTTTTTATACCCTCCACCATCAAGCCCGAGGATAAACATCTGGTATAATTTTTGTCTTAAATTCATTACAAAATCTCACTGCATAACGAATATAATTCCGAAAGATTCCCACTTTCCACAACAGCTTCAATCTTATCAATTACGGTTGAAGAATCTTTCATCTCCTTAAAATTTTCAGGTAATTTGATATCATCAGTTGTCTTAAGTTCAGTAAAACCTTTGTTTACAATCAAAAATGCTTTATAATTTTTAATAATTTCAAGTTTTTGTTCATCTATTGCATAATCTTTTCCCATGTAATATTTTACGTCTTTAGGAAAATGTTCATAAAAAGTTGAAAGAAAATCAACCTCAGCAACGGTTTCAGCTTCATTGTATTCAGCTCCTGCACAGAAATTATTCAGCACAGTTTTATTATCCAAAGTTTTGATAGCCGCAGCCCACAGCATACAACCTAAATAAAATGCAATATAATCATCTATAAGCTTAGAAAGTTTAGGAAAATACATTTTAAAATGACTTTTTTTCTGGCTAAAATTTTTAAACCTGTCAAGCGAACTGTACAAATATTCAATATTCGGAATAAAAGCCGAAATATGAGCAACAAACCCCGGATCAAACTGTACACCTTCATCAAAATTCATTTTAATATCTCCTTTATAATCCCTCTTTTTTAACTTCAATTTGTTTATCTAACATATACTTATACCCATCGACAAACGATTGAGCAACCGCTTTAGAAAAGATTTTACGAGCAGTCCAGTATGAAGTATGCGCAAGCAAAAAAGTTCTTCGGCTCCACACGGTTGAATTATCATATACAAACCCGCTCGGATTAATTACATCTATCTTTGCTTTTTCTGATAACTCTTTTACCGTTAAATTTTTAGTTGTAGGAAATCCCATAGGATCTTCCTTAAAATTAACAGTCAGCATAAAAAGATTATTTTCAAGCATATACTTTAACATAAACCGGTTATAATATGTCAATTCATAATCAGAATCTGCTAAATCAGAATAGAAAAGCACAAGAGGGCTTGCAAAATTCACAATACCCTTCACTGCCCCTTGAGGAACGCAAGCGTTTTCTGTAAATTCATCCAGTTTTAAATACATCTGTTTAAAACTTTCTTTATCCTTGTTAAAGCGCAGCCGTCCGTCAGAAGTCACAGCACCCAGACCCGCTTTAGAAATTGCAGAAATACAGGTATTTTTTCGCGGATTTTCCGAGATAAATCTGCGTGCATCTTCATCAGCTCCGGCAACATCAAACAAATCCTCTGCATTTAAATACGGAAGCTTATTAAACAAATATTCATAAGTAATAAAACTTCCTGCAGAATAACCAAACAGTATAACCTGATTTCCATTATTATATTCATCTACTACGGTTTGGTGCAAATCATCCACAATAGGAAGCATATGATGAGATTTCAGAACCCAGATAGCATCGTGTAAAAAACCCGCCATCTAAGAACGAACACCGTATGCAATAGTCGGACTGAACGCTTTTGACAAATCCAGCTGCTGTTCAACAAATTCCAAGTCATTTTTACTTTTATCCCCCCAGAAAAATATTCTGGCATCGGAATTTATTGAATATTGTCCGTTCTTAAGAAGTAAGGCAGATGCTTCTTGATTTTTTTCAAAACTCTTTTTCATAACCGGATGAAGCTTGGTTACCCCTTTTTCAAACCAGTTCTTCATTTTCTCATCATTATTGTTCGAACCGTTAATATATAAAAAACTTACATTTCCTGATGCCAATGAAACATTTTGGAACAGGAAGATTGCCATTAATAAACATAAAATCTTTTTCATAGCAAAATTTTACCACAAATAGCAAAAAAAATATTTTTGAGTTTTAATATGTTTATGATTTTTCACATTTCCCCATTCCGCCCAACAAAAAATTATAACTTATATCAGACGCAAAGACCATTTGTTACCGGAACGAATAAAGCGCATGATGTTTACGCACCTTCTTTTTGTGCGCAAACTTCCAATACGCAATTTGAAGATGAGTTAAAAAACCTTGACGGCATAAGGTGCGCACGCTGTAACAGGCATACACTTTCCGAAAAGAAATATCAACTCCTCCTTGAACAGATATCACAAGTCAAAGATGGTCATGAACTTGAAAAATTTTTAACAGATAACAAACAATATATTTCTGAAAGCAACCTGTTAATGTTAAAAGACTTGCAAGATATTAACAAAAAACATCCCGACGCAAACATAAACCTTATACTCAAAAAAATTCATTATCATGCCCCGCGCTTCTATAAACAAACCTGTCAGGATAATATTAATTTGCTCAAACTCGTAACAGAAAAATTAATAATGTCAGATAAAAATAAGGAAATCTATCTCAATACAGCACAAAAATTAGCCCAACACAAAGAATTTCTCCCATACAATATAATGGAATTCAGTTCAATAATGAACGAAACATTAAGAGAAACAGACTATCCGCGTAAACAAAAGCTTTATGACAAAGTAATGCTCCACCAGACAAAGGCTTATAAATATTACAAAGACATAACACGACAATATCTTATTAATAAAGAGCCACACGAAGCATTAACCACCATAGGAAAAATTCTTTTTAAAAAATCAGTTTCAAAAATAAGTCCAATTTCCAAAAGAGATGAAACTTCCGACATTAATAAAATTTTAGTTTGTACAGACTGCGCTCACAATACTGAAAACAGCGGCAGATATTTCAAAGCAAAAGATTCAGCAGAAAAATTAAAAAATAATTTTACTCAATATTTCCAGGATATTACAAAAGCTAAAAACAATAACGAGATTCATTTTGATAATGAATATTTACACAACCTCGTTAAATATGTAGGCAGAGCATCAAAATACACAATCACGTTCAATCAAAATGATTGGAGTTTTTTGAATTACAAAACAAATTTTGCAACTTTCCCATTTGAAAACATAGAAGGACTTCCTTGCCCTAAATGTAATGCTACAATGATTACTTATGCGCAAAGAGAAAAAATATATAAACAAATTCACGAAAGCTCCTCCTTAAAAGAATTAAACAAAATTATAAAAGAGAACAGTCAAAGTCTTCCGCCACTTGCAAAAAAAATAGCAAATAAGTTTGATAAAAATCTTCGATATGATCCTTATTTAAACGATACAATTATGAAACGCAAGATGAGCCTTTTTGCAAGCAATCTCAGCACGCACGAATTGCGTTGTGTTATAAAGACATTAAGAGAAAAAATTGAATCTGAAAATTTAACCGGAAATGATAAAAAGCAGCTTGAAAAAATCATGCAGGAATTAACCGAATATGACGAAGAACCGAAACGTTTTCTTAGTTCTACACGTTTAAAACAAATACTATTTAAGCCAATCATAACAGATAATGACGATAGATTAAACTTACGAGATTATATTGAAAATTTCTTAACCCGCGTAGAACAAATCCAAGGTCCTATTTTCCATTCAAAAGAAATCTACGAATCTGAAAATTACAGCTGGTCTAAAGTTTTTGTTGAAAGAATATTCAGAAAAGCCGTTATTACTCAGGATCACCTTATTGCGAGAAAAAGCGGCGGCTCTGACGCCATAGATAACAAAATTGCTCTGCATAGAGAATGCAATCAACTAAAAGGCAGGCAAACAATAGCAAAATGGCTTACAAATAATCCGCAAATTGAAGATAACATGGCAAATTATCTTAGAAAAATTAACGAAAAAATTGAAGACGGAAAAATAAAAAATTGCGACAACTACGCAAAAGAAATTGCCAATAAAATATTTTATCTTTGCGGCGGAAAAGACAAATTAAGCAAAGAATTCGGCAAAAATAACAGTTTGTAATACAGATATTTTTTGTAGTATCATAATTTTATGTTTTACTTTGACGAAATCAACGGAAAGAAAATCTTGCGTTCGGACATTTTAAACACCGAACACTTTTTTACAACAAGAGAAAGTTTTATAAAAACAAAAGAACCTGAATATATAGAAATAACCCAAAATAACAGGAACGAAATTAAAGAATTTCTTAACGTGAAAAATATAATATCCCCAAAACAAACCCACACATCACACATTGATGTAGTTTCTTCCGAGAAAATAGAATATCCGGATACTGACGGGTTAATCTTAACAGATAAAGATTATGCTGTTTCTTTAAACTTTGCGGACTGCACTCCGATAATCCTATATGACAATAAACAAAATATAGGAGCGATAGCGCATGCCGGCTGGAGGGGAACAGCAGGAAGAATTTCGGCAAAAACAGCAAAAAAAATGATAGATGAATTTGGCTCAAAAGCAGATAACATAATAGCAATTATAGGTCCTGCAATTTCTTTGTGCTGTTACAATGTAGGACAAGAAGTTTTTGAAAAGTTGAAAGAAACTGTTTCTGATTTTGAAGGTTTATACGAAATCCGCAATGGTGAAATATTTGTCGATTTAAAAGGAATTAACAAACGACAGCTTGAAGAATGTGGTGTCCAAAAGATTGATATTTGCCCGTACTGTACGGTATGCGACAATGATATGTTCTTCTCATACAGAAAAGAAAATTCAACAACAAACCGTCATAGTGCAATTCTTAAATTGAAATAAAATTTTTAAAAATCTCATGCCCGTACTGTGATAAAATAGCCTCCGGATGAAATTGAACCCCAAAAATCGGTAACTCTTTATGTTCAATTGCCATATTAATACCGTCAAAAGTTTTTGCAGTTTCAGATAAACATCCCGAAACATTTTCGACAACAAGCGAATGATATCTGGTAACGTCAAACTTTTCCGGAATTCCATTAAACAATTGTGATTTTGTATGAACAATTTGAGAAACTTTACCATGACAAGGTTCGTTTGCTTTTACAACATCAGCCCCGAAAAATTTCGCAATACACTGATGCCCCAAACAGACCCCGAGGATTTTTTTCTCTCTGTAAAATTCTTCAATAACCTGCATTGAAATTCCTGCAGTATGAGGATTTCCCGCTCCGGGAGAAATTATTATGCTCTCAAATTCCATTTTGTGAAGCTCTGAAATCTTCACCCTGTCATTTTCAAAAACAACAGGATTTACTCCAAGCTCTCTAAGATATTGCACAATGTTATACGTAAAAGAATCATAATTATCAATCAAAATCATAATTCAACCCTTTTTATACCGCGAACAGAATTTATACAATAAATACTGTTTGCATTAAGCAAATCCTCTTTATAAAGCACTTTTTCCACACACACATTGCTATCCAAAAGGTTTTGGCGCAAAACACCGTTCAAAAGTCCGCACTTTAACGGCGGAGTATAAAATTTTCCGTCAATTTCCAACAAAATATTTGTCCTTGCCCCTTCACAAAGTTCGCCACGTTCATTAAAGAAAATTTCATCATAAATTTCTTCTCTTTTTATTTTTTGATAACTTTCTTCATACCACGGTTTATAAGTTGTTTTGTGGCGTAAAAATTTATTGGAACTATCCAGAATATTATCAGAAATCGAAATACTATTAACCATACTTCTGGCATAAGGCATATACTGAACGTCAAAACTTCCATCCTTTTGGAGAACTATACGCATTATGCCATCCTGTTCCGGTTCAATTTCACAGATAGCCTTATTAAATTTAAACCCGAACTCTACTGCACTTTCTTTTAATCTTCTTAAATGTTCATCTCTTAAAAACATAGCATTATTCTGAACTTTAATAGTTTCAATAAGAGAGAATTCATTTTGCAAAATCTTTGCCTTGGTAAAAGTTTCTTCCCACTCGTCTTTAATATCAGAATCCCACACAATAGCACCACCCGTTCTGTATTTGTATACTTCATCATTTTTTGCTTTTTGCAAAATTCTTATCGGCACGCTGAAAACCGTCTTTTCAGGGGAAATAAATCCGATTGCTCCGCAATAAACTCCTCTTTTGCCGCATTCAACTCTGTCTATAATTTCCATAGTACTAATTTTAGGCGCACCGGTAATAGAACCGCACGGAAATATCGCCTTAAAAATATCATACAAAGATACATTATCTTCTAAATCCGCCTCAATTTGAGAAGTCATTTGATGCAGTGTTTTGTGAGTTTCTACATCAAAAAGTTTTGTCACACGGACGCTTCCTGTTTTTGCAATCCTGCCCAAATCATTTCGCAACAAATCCACAATCATAACATTCTCGGCACGATTTTTTATATCTGTTTTTAAAAACTCTATATTTTCTCTGTCTTTTTCGTAAGTTTCTCCTCGCGCAATCGTACCTTTCATTGGTTTCGTCAAAATATGACGCCCTTCTAATTCAAAAAACAATTCCGGAGAATACGATAAAACCGTTTCGTATTCATTATTAAAAAATGCATTATATGGAGTTTTTTGTTTATGCAAAAGCGACTGATACAAACAAAATGGTTCACTATCACTCTGCACAAGCCAATCATAGGTATAATTCACCTCATAAGTATTACCCTCTGCAATCTCGTTTTTAATCTCTGTCAGCGCATTTTTATATTCTTCAAATGTTATACCCGCAGATGCATTTAATTCAGAAACAGAATTTTTATCAGGTGTAAATTTCTCATACTTATCAAAAACTTCAAAATATAAAAGCGGTAATTCTGACTTTATTTTACGTCCGTGAAAAACTTCTTTTGCCTCGTATCGTATATAGCCGACAAGATAATACGACTTACGGAGTTCATCTAATTTTTGAAAACACTCAACAAGCTCCCGCTCACTAAAAGCCTTAATAATCCCAATCGGAGATTTAAACAATTTATCCGAATAAATTAACATACAAGCATTCTACAACAAAAAACTAAAATCACGAAAATGTTTACAAAATATTGAATAGATTAAAAAATTATGCTACATTATTAACAAATACAGGAGCAAAACATGAAAAAAACTTTACTGCTTTTATGCATAATTATGTTTGGAATACCTGCACTGGCAGATAATAATCAGAATATTCAATATATGAATCAATCTCAGGGATTTTCGGGCTTTAACCGTTCTCTGCCACAGTCAGGTTCTTTTAAAAATCTTGAAAAAAACACAAAAATTACAGCACCTGCTTTACCGGAAGATGAAGACTACTCTAGATATGATGAAGACGGATACTTGATTGAGGATGACAAACCTGTAAAAACTGAAAAAAAAGTTATCAAAACTTTAAAAGACGGCAGCAATCAAGCTAAAACCGCTCCGAAAGATGCACCGATGACGTACGATAAATTCCCGCAAAACTACGGAAACGGCGACACTATGATGATGCAAAATTTAATGATGCCTATGGGCAATATGATGTTTTAAAAAATAATGAATAGGAAGTATTATGTATAAGATTTTTGTAAATGCATTTATTATTTTATCGGCGATTTTATTTTTCGGATCACAGGTTAAAGCCGAAAACTGGTTACAAACAAACAATATTTTAGGCAACATGATTTATGTTGATACAGACAGCATCCAGCAAAAAGATAACCGAATTTTTTATTACGCAAAATATTACGAAGACAAAATCAATAATGACAGTAAAGTGTTGATTATGTCAGAAGGAAATCATCCGTTTGTCATTGGCGATCCTATCGCATACAAAAACACAAACTTTATGAAAAGTATTCCAAAAATCAATGACAAAGTGCTTAAATTCGCAGAAACCAATACCATTGCAGAAGTTGAACCCGGAACAGACTTAGACAGCATTCCATCAGGCTATGACCCTTATGCAAAAAGCGTTATCGCCAAAATCAAAAGCAACCTTAAATACAAATTTCGTTACAGAAACAGTTCCGCAAGTGCAATGATAAAAATTAACAAAAACGGAGAGTTAAAAAAAGTCCACATATACAAATCTTCAGGTAATAAAAAACTTGATATAGCACAGAACAAAGCCATAGAAGCCTCCGCACCTTTTGACCCGCTGCCGGAAGAATACGACAAAACCTACACAATTCTATGGGTTGACGTTAATTATGGCAAGGATAAATCCATAATTCTGCTAAATTCAGTATTGTCATTAGGAAAAATGATTTTAAGGTAATCTGATGAATAACACAATACAACCTGTACAAAAACCCGTAAATTGGAAAAGACGCAAACAGCTTGTCGACTGGTCAGGCTATATTGCTCTTGGTGCAGGCACAGTCTGTGGAGCAACAGGTTTTAAAAGTGTTAAAATCCCGCAAAAAAGAAATATACATAAATATTCCGCATACCTTGCAGGAATAACCTCATTTATGCACCTTGGTTTTGTAAAAGGATGGGACAGAATATTTACCAAAAACGATAATTAAGAAACAACAGTTTTACTTTACTGTTTTAAATTTTTAAGAGCATAATCAATACACAGAACATTAAACTCATTACGACTAATATCAATCTTTGCGGATAAGTTGTCAACTGTTTTAAGCATATCGACATCCAACCTGATGCTTATAACAGTTTTTTCTGTTTTTAAAGGTCTAAACTCTTTCATAAAAATCCTTTTTGCTTATTGTATTCAAAGTAAGATAAATAATATATATTTAAAAATACATTACATAATGTATTCAAAATATAAATACAAGAGATTATAATATGTATACTAAAAGGAGGAAACATGAACAGACAAGCTTTCACATTGGCAGAAGTACTTGTAACACTGGGAATTATAGGCATAGTAGCTGCAATAACACTACCGGCTCTGGTCGCAAATTATAAAGGAAACATATTAAAAACCCAGCTTCAAAAATCATATTCTGTTATACACAATGCCCTGCAAATGATGAATAACGAACAAGGTATGATTGCAAACGCAAGCTCTTATCCACAAAGGACTTTTATAAATACCTACAAAAAATATTTATTAGTTGCCGTTAATTGTAATAGTGATGAATGTGAATCCAGATATGAGGAAAATGAAGACGGTGATTCTGTAATGACCAATAATTCCTCTAATTATAAAACATTCAATAATAAAAAGCTAAAAAATTATTACCTGGATGACGGGCAGGTTATTCTTCCTGACGGAAGCCTTATTATGGTCCAAAATGAAAATACTTCATTAGACGGCACAATTTTAATTTCTGTAGATGTAAACGGCATCTATAAAAAACCAAACCGCTGGGGACACGATTTATTCACATTCCAAATTATGGATGATGGGAAATTATTACCAATGGGGGCTGAAGGAACAAAATATAAAAGCGACTACTGTTCACTCACCAGTTCAGACGGCTCAAACGGTATTGGATGTACATATAAGG
Source organism: uncultured bacterium (assembly GCA_900554385.1). Classification (GTDB taxonomy): domain Bacteria; phylum Cyanobacteriota; class Vampirovibrionia; order Gastranaerophilales; family Gastranaerophilaceae; genus Scatousia. The sequence goes on from USHE01000014.1 coordinate 10,225, forward strand.
CTCTTACAGATAAAAACTATTTCAAAAATCTGCCAAAATAACCCATACAATCCGGTGTCGCCTTTCATTTTTTCTTTTTGATTTCATGATATAATTGATGTACGAAAGGCAGATTTATGAATAACATTGAAGAAATTATTAAAGTAAGCAAAGGTGAAAATAAAGCAGATTTAGTAATTAAAAATGCGAAATTGGTAAACGTTTTATCTGAAGAAATTTACGAAACAGATATAGCCGTTATTGACGGTAAAATTGCCGGTATTTCCAAAGGATACAAGGGCAAAGAAGAAATCGATGTAAAAGGAGCTTATGTGACACCATCTTTCATCGATGGACACGTACACCTTGAAAGCTCCATGCTTATGCCATCAGAATTTGCAAAACTTGTACTCGCTTCAGGAACGACAACCGTAATCGCCGACCCGCACGAAATCTCCAATGTTATGGGCTTACAAGGTATTAGTTTTATGCGGGAAGCCACAAAAAATCTTCCGCTGGTTGTGTATATGATGCTTCCATCATGTGTTCCTGCGACAAATCTCGAAACTTCAGGCGTTGATTTAAACAGCTACGATTTAGCGCTATTAATTGATGCACCCTGGGTTCTTGGAATTGCAGAAATGATGAACTTTCCGGGGGTAATCAACTGCGATAAAAGCGTTTTGAGTAAAGTTCAGCTTGGTATCGACAAAAACAAACGTGTTGACGGTCACGCGCCGCATTTGAGCGGGAAAGATTTATCGGCTTATGTTGCCTGCGGAGTTGCCTCTGACCACGAATGTACAACTCCGGAAGAAGCCGTGGAAAAATTGCGTCTTGGAATGCACATAATGATAAGAGAAGCAACAGGGGCAAGAGATTTAGAACCGTTAATTCCTGTTTTAAAAACATACAATACCAGAAAATGTATGTTCGTAACCGACGACCGTCACCCGAAACATCTTGGCAAACATATTGCAAGAATGGTTAAAAAAGCAGTCCGTCTTGGTGTTGACCCGATTAAAGCAATTCAAATGGCAAGTATTAATACGGCAGAATATTTTAAACTTTACAATGTCGGCGCAATTGCTCCCGGTTACAAAGCTGATTTTGCGGTATTTAATAATCTGGAAACATTTGAGCCTGTAATGGTTTTCAAAAACGGAAAACTTGTCGCAAAAGAAGGTAAGACAATTGCAGATATGACAGAAATGCAGCCTCCTGCCTTAAGAGGCTCTGTCAACATAAAATACCTCTATAAAGAAGACTTGCAAATTAAAGTTCCTGATAACAAAAAAAATGTAAAAGTCATCAACGTTATACCAAAACAATTGATAACAAAACTTTCTGTTGAACCTGCAAAAAACGAACAGGGGTTTGCAGTAACCGATACCCGAAATGATATTTTAAAAATTGCAGTAATTGAACGTCATAAAGCAACCGGTAATATCGGACTTGGTTTTGTAAAAGGTTTTGGACTAAAGTCTGGAGCAATAGCATCAACCGTTGCACACGACAGCCATAACATGATAGTTATTGGAACTAATGATGATGATATGTATTACGCAGCAGTAGAACTCGTCAAATCGCAGGGCGGAAAAATTATCGTTGATAACGGCAGAACACTTTCTCATTTACCGCTCCCTATTGCAGGCTTGATGTCTGATAAACCTGCCGAAAAAGTTATGGAAAACATTGCACAACTGGAAGAAGCCTCTGAAAAAATCGGATGCAAAATCCCTGATCCTTTCATGAGTATGGCATTCCTTTCTTTATCAGTAATTCCTGAAATTAAAATTACGGATAAAGGATTAATCGACGTAAATAAATTTGAAGTAACAGATTTATTCGTATAATTACTGCAATCTGCGTTTCAATTCATATTTAACATCCGACAACGGACCGTTATTCGGAGTTCTGACGGTATAATAATAATTTCTTGCATAGACAAAGGGGTATTTCGGAATCCAGCCGAGTTTAAAGAATATTGAAACAGTATCCGCCCCTTGAGAAAGCATTAATTCATCAATTGTTTTTTCATGTGCAGGTGAAATTGATGAGAAAATTTTCAAAATATAATCAGTAAAAGTGACGCTGTAATATCCTGTTGCCGTACCAGGTTTGGCAATTATCTCCGATACTTTAAAATTTTCGTCCCCTTTGATATTAGCAACATCCTGCGGCAATTCAAGAGTTTCCCTTGTTACCTGTTCAATTTCATACCACTGCCCATTGTAATTTATACGCATAATGTTTGGTTTAGGCATATAAATATCATCAAATTTATTTTCAAGAATCATTGTTCCTTTATGGTCAACAACTCCGTATTTAAAATTTTTACAGGTTAAAAACATCCCGCCGTAAAGCAAATCTATTGAAGAATATTCTCTTGGTAAAATTTCAACCCCATTTTCATCATAAAGGGCATAACGGTTACCGCTGCCAATTTTCAGATATTTACCAAGAACCCGCTCTGCATGTTTATATTTCACAGGGACAATGACATTACCCTCGAAATCAACCAAACCAAAATTATTTTTCTTTTGCACAATAAAAGATGATGTTCCAAGACGTATCATTTTTTTATAAACAGGCTCAACCACAACTCTATCTTCACTGTCTTTCAAGCCAAACAAATCATCCTGCTTAAATACAGTTACCTGAGAATTTTTAGAAATTACAGCAGTCTGAGTTTCTGAAAAACCCGCACTCTGAAATACCAAAATTAAACTTAATACCAATAAAAATTTCTTCATAAATATATAATACCATAAAATTGGTTTATGATATAATTTTAATTGAGGACAATATGAAGAAAAAGATTAAAGTAATAGGTGGTGTTATATGCGCGGCAGCAGTTCTTGCAAGTGTGCCGTTCGTGTTGTATTTAAAAGTGTTACCGGATACGGTTTCTAATCCTAAATGCATAAAATTCGTAGAAAACAAAGTTAAAAGTTTTACAAATATAGATATAGATATTAAAAACCCTGTTTTGACAACTGCATTTTCCCCGATTTTAGCATTCAAAACCGATGAGATAGCCATTTCAAAAGATAACATTGAAATCCTCAATATACAAAATCTGGATACCGAAATTTCGTTTAAAGATATCTTGAAAAAAAAGATTATCTTAAACAAATTTGGACTTGACTATATCTTTGCAGACGTAAACAAATTGATGACTCTCTTGCCTGCACAAAAAACTGAAAAGAAAAAGCAGGAAAGTGAATGGGATATTGATTTTTATGACTCAATTCTTTCACTCAAAAAAAGTTTAATTTTGTATAATCTTGAACCTGATGTAAGTATCAGACTTAATGCTGATAATTTAAAAATTGATAATACACAAAAAATCGAAAAATACATTCATTTTGATATTGAAACACAAATTAAAAAGAAAGATAAAACACTCCATTTTGCAATTGCAGATAAAAACAAAGTTGTTATAAAAAATAAAACAATTTTTGTAAATGATTGTGTTCTGGATATAAATAAATCAAACGTACACATCAATGCAAATGCCTCAAGAAAAACAGGAATGAAAATTAATCTTTCATCAAAAGATTTTAAAGTTCAGGATGTAACCGATATTGTAAATTCTAATATCATAATCAATAACGGAAGCGAACTTCTCTCCTTTTTTAAGGATATGGACGGAAGTTTTGATTTCAACATTGACCTTTCAAAAAATGACCTGAAAGGGATTGTAAACCTTAACAAGCTTGCACTGAAAATTGTTCCGGTAAGTAATCTTCCTATTGTATTAGACAAAGGAACAGTTCTGTTATCAACTAACGATATAACATTTAAAGATTTTACAGGCTACCACGGTTCAGGCTCAGATAACAAACTTACCATAAATGGTATAATGAAAGATTACACAAAGTCCTGCGATACAGAAGTTACAATAACAACTGTTGCCAAAAACGATTTTGCAAAAAATTATCTTTCAAAACTTGTCGGTATTCCTCTTGAAATTGTCGGCAAAGCAGGAACTCGCATTATTGTAAAATCTATTTATAACAAAATTGACGTAGATTGGGCATCAAAACTTGCAAAAGGTGACGACATTCTGGTTGACGGCTCATCGCTAACCCCGACTGGCTGGGATAGAGCTGTACAGGCAACCCTCCATTTTGAAGACCAAATATTAAATATAAAAAACATAAATTATTATATTGCACAGGAAATTGTAAAAGGGAGTAAAGTAAAACCTGTTCTAACCCTCAGCGGAAATGTGGATTGCTCAAAACCTGTTGCCGTTGTCCAAGACATAGGGTTTAATATTCCAAAACCTTTACCGAGTGAATTTCTTAACGTCCTAATCGGACAGAGATTATTTAAGGGCGGGAATTTCTCAGGTGAACTTGCAATGGATAATACAGGAGCTTATCCAGTCATAAAAGGGAAAATGCAAGCCGAAAACATCAGAATTCCATCCCAAAGACTTGCCATTAAAAAAGGAGAACTCTACACTGATAACGATTCAATAAACATTGTGACTGACGGTTGGTATAAACGTACAAAATTTGATTTTGCAGGAGATATCGCAAACGGATTGAAATATCCTATCGTAGTTAAAAATGTTGATTTCGGAATGGAAAAGCTTGACGTTGATAAACTTTTGGCGTCATTTAATAAACAAAATACAGACGCAGTAAACAATGCACCTCAAGTAAGCGTTGATACGGATGATAATGACAAAGATGCAGATGAAGCAGTAGTTTTTGATGTAAATAATTTGATTATAGAAAGATGTATTTTCAGATTGAAAGAAGGAAATTATAAAGATATAAACTTTGGCAACATCGTTGCAAATCTTACACTTGATAAAAATAATATTTTAGAACTTAAATCGAACAGATTTGACATAGCTGAAGGTATTTCATCATTAAAAGTTATCTGCGACCTAAAAAATCATAAGTATAACTTTAAACTTGGAGTAAAAGATATAAATTCAGATATAATGTCAACTACTCTCCTCAATCTTCCACGAGAAATCTCAGGAAAAGCAAGCGGCATAATGGATTTATACACAGACAATTCACTAAAACTTAACGGCAAAATGAAATTTGTAGTCAATGACGGACAAATTCAGAAAATCGGACTGGTTGAATATGTTATGAAATTTGCCGCATTATTCAGAAATCCGCTTGTAATGATTAGCCCTTCAACCGTGTCTGACATGGTTAATATTCCTGAGGGAAAATTCAAAAAAATAACAGGGGATATGACAATCCGAAATAATAAAATTGAATTGATGAAAATCAAATCAGCTTCGCCTCAATTAAGCAGTTTCATAGTTGGTTGTTACGACATTGAAACAGGTGATGCGACCTTGAGAATTTATACAAAATTCAGCAACCGCAAAAAAGGATTTGCCGGAGCATTAAGAAGCGTTTCTCTCAACAGCCTGGCAAACAGAATTCCTTTGAGCAGCAGGAATGATGCCCAATATTACGCAAACGAACTTGAACAATTACCTAAACTGGAAACAGGAGAAGAAGAAAGTCAGGTATTTTTAACAAAAGTAGACGGCGATGTTGTTAATAATAACTTTTTATCTTCACTGAAAAAGATTAAATAATTATGATAAGAATAAACCCACATACAAATATAAATAACGAAATAACATTAAATCTTTCTGCCGCAAAAACATCGGCAGAAATGAATACTATATTCTCAAAAGACACAGTAAAACAAGAGAATACCGAAATTCAAGGAATAACATTAGAGAAGGAAAAAGTTTCTCCGAAAGGAAGCACAAATCCAGAACATCTCAAAAATGCACCCGAACCTATTATCACAATTGCCGGCGAAAAGAAATTTGCGGCAATTGTAGTTGATACAAAAACTAATCTTCTATATAAGTACAATGACAAGGGGCAAGCTGAAATAGTATATTCTGTAGCTACAGGGAAAAAATCTACCCCAACCCGCAAAGGTATAAAAATGATTACTAACGTAGAAACATACCCGTATAAAACTGCTTACGGTACAAAACGAAAAAGAAACCCGCGAGACTACGGACCAAATGTAATCATTATCGAAAATATTAACCCTGAAACCGGAAAAATTTACGGAAATAACGGTCAGTTTATTCATGGAAACAAAAATCCTGCAAGCCTTGGCAAATACGCTTCACTCGGCTGCGTAAGAATGGATAATGAAGTAATTAAAGAATTATCAAAAGAAGTTCAAAAAAACACCTATGTATTAATTCAATAATCCGGGAACTCAATATCAAACCGGCTATAACATCAATAAGCTAACATTACAAGTAGCACTTAGCTTCCTGACCTGTTACTCCTGCATATAATTCGACGTATTCTTTTGCCGGACTTGCGTTAATCTTTGTCAGTAAAACTTCTTCTATCTGGAAAAATCCTACATCACTGGACATTTCGATTTCAATCTTAATAGGTTTTTTCTGACCGTGATGAATTCCTATTCGGTTAATTGCATTCGCAGAATATTTATGAATATCACCGACTTTTGGAGTTGTATTAATTGACAGCGGGATTCTTGCACGCCCTTTAGTCATATCACAGCCATCAGCTATTAACAAAATTCCAGCCTCTATCGAATGGATTTTATGTGAAGACATGTGTCCTACAATAGCCTCTGTAGCAAGTGACTTTATTACAACTCTCTTGTGCAAATCTTCAGGGAATACATGCATTAATGCTCTATCAATTAAAGGTTGAGCAAGAATTGCAGACATATCTTCATGCCCTTGTCTGCCTATCATCATACCCAAATCGTGCATCAACCCTGCAATTATTACAGCACACATACTATCCTCAAATGTTCCGATTTCTTCAGTTTCCAAAGAAGTCTTAATCCCTGATTCCTGTAAAATATTCAACATTTTGATAGCATTACCCGCAACCTGCCTCATGTGTACAGGTCCATGGTCATTAAAACCCAATCGTTTTATAGAAACATTATTTGCATACTCTTGCATTTCCTGCAATTCTTCATCTGCAAACAAATAATTCACAAGCTTTAAACAATTGTGGTTATTTTCTAATCTTTTTAATATTTTTGATTCAATAGAAATTTCTTTTACAGATTTCATAGACTTTTACCATCCTTTTAACACCATGATAACCCATAAGAAGAAATAACGCAATTGTATCTATAATCTAATACCGCATTGTCCTTTGCAACATTCAATCCAAAGGTATAGGCACAAGTCTTGAATAAAATTTATATTCATTGAAACTTTTGGGCAAATTGTTCCAATAGCGATAAATAACTTTCCCTTCCGCAATCAAACTTTCAACAAGCCTGTCTGCTTCTTCCACTGTAGCTGCTAAGTAAGGATAACAAAACGGAATATCCGTATCCTTTATGTGAATATTCAAATTATTAGTCTTGCCATAAATTTCATGAAATTTATCAAAAACCTCACGACGTTGGATATCTGGAGAATACCAATTTTCACCTTTTCCAATCCACAAAAAAGCTCCAGCATCCTCCACTAAAAATTTTCTTGACGAATTAAAACTCGCAAACCCTTGCGGCTCTGCATAAAACGCATGGGCGTTATCGACAATTAATTTAGGATAAATACTTACAAGTTTCTCAACATTATAAGAACAAATTCCAAAATAATTAGGATAAACAATAAAACTATCTAAAGAAAATTTCTCAACAGGCATAAAATTATCATCTATATGATAGAAAATAGGTTTACAACCTGCTTTAACAAGACTATGTCTTATAACATCACACAAATAATATGGAATAAAAATTTCCTCTATCCCACAACTCTGAACTAAATATACTAAAGCCTTTCTTGCAAAATCAAATACTAACATAGTTCTAATTAAATATCTTCAGGCAATTCAAAATCTTCATCATTAACTTCTCTCAAAAAATTAGTCCAACTTGTATAATACTCTGCAAGTGCATAAGTATACCCCACAATTATTGAAATATATGACTGTTTCATAACAATCAATGATGTAATATCCGACTTACCTTCCTCATAACTGTCCTTTGATATCTCTATCAATTCTTCCGAATTTTTTATTATCTTATCTTCATAGTGCTTCAAATTCTCAACAGCCGTTAAAAATCTCTGATATGACGCACTAACATCTTTTATGGCTTTATTTGTTACAGACTCGTACCTTAACTCAGCCTGCCTGAGCTTTAAAGCAGCATTTTTAATTTCCGGTGAATAATTATAAAACAGCGGAATATTCACAAGA
>USHE01000015.1 GCA_900554385.1 uncultured bacterium
TCATCCTTCTGCCCGGAACATTTTCAGAATAGTAACAACACATACGGGTTTACATTAGCAGAGGTCTTAGTTACATTAGGAATTATAGGAATTGTTGCGGCAATGACTTTGCCTGCACTTCTTCAAGAACATAGACATAAAATGCTGGAAACAGGGCTGGCAAGATTTTACTCAACAATGAATCAGGCATTTATGGCTTCTGAAATAGAAAATGGAGAACAGCAGTATTGGGAATATAGCGACAGTTCTTGTAAATTTTATGAGAAATACTTGCACAAATACTTAAAAACAATTCGGTATGAATGCGGATATTATAACAAAAGCGCAAATAGCAGCCCCTCAAAAATGAATGATGACAGGTTTGTCGGGATTTACTTTCCTTCAGGAGATATGGCGGTATTTTCCTATGGAAAGATTTTTACTTATATGATTAAAGCTAAACGTTACTATGGTGCATATACAGCAATTATGAGCGGAGGACCTAGTGATGACAAAAAACTTTACGGCACTCAATTATTTGTATTTGAAATGAGAGCAGCTTCCCCTGACAAATTTAAGCTTGATGTGAAAAAAACAGGTCTTGAGCCTTTTAATGCCATGAAAAAATATTCAAACCAAGAAATAGAAAATCAATGTATCTCTAATCGAATAAGCTGTACTGAACTTATACGCAGAAACAATTGGAAAATTCCTCAAGACTATCCATTCACAATAAAATAAAAAGACCGCTTTAAAAGCGGTCTTTTTGCTATCTGTAATTTGTAAACTGCAGAGGATAATCGTACTTTTCTTCATTACTGCGAAGAATTTTGATTACAGCCTGCAAATCATCTTTATCTTTTCCTGAAACCCTCACTTGATCTCCCTGAATTGAGGCTTGAACCTTAATCTTAGACTCTTTTATATCTGCGACAATCTTTTTAGCAAGTTCCTGAGTTAAGCCCTTCTTTAGATTATAAGTCTGTTTTACCCGTCCGCCAAGCGCATTTTCAACACCTTGTGGATCAAGTATTCTTACACTAATATTCCTTTTCGTAAACTTTGACTGCAAAATATCATAAATATTCCGCAATTTCATATCATCACTGGTTGTAATCACAATAGCTTTATCAGAATCAAGTTCAATTTCTGAATTTGAATCTTTTAAATCAAATCTTGAGCCAACTTCTCTTTTTGCCTGATCCACAGCATTCAAAAGCTCCTGTTTATCAAACTCTGATACTACATCAAAACTGCATTCTTTTGCCATAATAAATCCCCCTTCCTACATATATTGTTAGAAGAAATTCTAGCATAAATACGCCGCAACGACAAGCCTGAATACGATTATTGAACACTTGCTTTCTATTTATCAGGCATAATTATTTTATCTGGCACTAAAACCTCAGGTTTTGGCTCTGTATGCTTTGGAGGTTCTAAAAGCCCCTTTATTTGCGGGTTTTCAGATTTTTGTCCGTGCTTAAATATTTTATTAAAGCCTTTTTTAATCGCACGGAATGGTGCAGCTACCCAGTTTCCAAGTTTTTTAAACCCTTTGCCAAGTGCTTTAAATGGCATTGTTATTAAATGTCCAAAAGTCTTAAACCCGCTCTTTATTTTATTACCGACACGTCCTAAAAACGAAGTACTTTTTGAGCCGGCAGCGACACAGGCTGATTTTGTTGATTTTCCAGCCTTTTTAACAGGTGCCGAAATTGCCCTGCCCATTGCTTTAAAGTTGAAACCGCCCTTAAATAACATGGCAGTCGCAGTACCAATGCCGGCAAGCACTGCTAGAGATGTCCAAAAAGCATTTCGTTCTTCCTTGTCTTTTTGTTTCATTACCAAGAATTTATCACCGTCAGGCTGGGCAGCAAGCCTCATTCCGCCAAGCATATTTGTCGGATACATTCCTGTTGTCACTGGCAGACCAAACGACGGCAGCATTCCATTATTACTGCTTATCAAGTCTTGATACATAAATGGGTTCATATCCGGTGAATTCATTATATTACTCCATATTTTCGACTACATTGTCGTAACAAGTGTTATCAACAAAAACCAAAAGCCTCCGGCTTTTTCCAATAGATTAATGTCTATATGTTTTTGATTTTTTAGTTTAATTGTGTTTTCTTTCACATTTTTTGGCTGTTCTAACTCTGTTACCAACGGAACTGAACCTAGAGAACAATCCGCTAAATCCTGATACATCAACGATGATGCAAAATAATTTTCCCAATCCTGCATATTCTTATCCCCAAATTTTTCCCAACATATATATAAAGTGTAAATACACATAAAAATTTACCTATTAAAAAAAAATATTAAGATTTGTAAATTTTACACAAAATAAAAAACGACTTTAGGTAAAAAGTCGTAAGGAAAAAGGGAAAGGAAATTTATATATATCTTTGTTGCGGTATTTATCCGTTTGTATAGATAATACCGATTTTTGTTTTTTTACTAACCGAAGGTTTTGAATGTACTTTCGGTATTCTTTTCGATTACTTTTGATACTGCATCCATTTCGGTTGAGATTGCGTCCTGTTCCGTATCTAACTGTTTCAAGCGCAATTCTAAGTTCTTATCTTCTGCCTGAATTATTTCTATCTTGGCATTGATATCCTGGATTGCCTGATCATATAAGTATTTTTCGTGTTCATACTGATTCATTGCATCATTATACATATCCTGATCGGTTTCCGTCGAAGTCGTCAACGAATACGTTACCATATTGCCATCTCCGTCCGGGATACTTATTGATATAAATCTGCCTGACGTATCTTTTTCTACCTGACAATCTTCGATTGCTTTATGTTCTTCTGTCTTTTTATCACTGCCGATTGTATAGCAATTGATATTTGACAATGAATTTCCGTTCGCATCATAGGTTGCTGCGTCACAATCTGCTTTCTTGTAGAAATAAGGGGTTTCTTTGCCGGTTGTTGTATCTGTCACATAACGGACTAACCACTGATCTGCTGCGGTGCCGTATTTTGCTTCCAACAACGCACCCCAGGCTTTTTCTTCTTCTTGTTTCTTTTTCTGCAAGTCTGCATTGTCTGCTAATGCAGGATCAGGATCGCCTAATTTTCTTAATTTATTCGCACCGATTGAATATTCGCCGCCTACTTTTGTTACTATGCTTGATGATGCTGCTACTGGAGCAAAGTCATCTTGCCAGTGGGATAAATAACTTACGGTATATTTCCCGCCTGGTTGTGCGATTAACGCTGTTATCTGGTTAGTTAATGCCCCATCTTCAAATGTGTATACTGTTTTTGTATAGCTGTCGACTGACGGTGGAACCGGTACTGTCATACCGAGAAGGTCGTTGTAATAGTTTGCCGATTGGTTCGCCAATGCCGTACGCTGTTGGTTCACTTGCTGGCCTTCATATTCAACGTTAGTTTTTCGTGCCGTCAGGCCCAAAAATCTAGCTTGTGATGCTGCCATTCCCATGACTCTCGACCGTTCCTTTCCTTGTCGTTTACTGCTTACATGTTCTCTTACGGCTACTTCTTATGATTTCTTTAAAAAATACTTGCTAAAAATGCAAAAAAGCCCCCAACCCATCCTATCCTATCCTATCCTATGAGGCATTATAACTGGGATACAGCCAATTGACACATCCCTTCACAAATATTTACATTTGTAAAACTTTAACTAAAAAAGACACCCGTAAATAACGAATGTCTTTTTAATTTTATTAATCTGCATTTTAACAGCAAAACTACTTAGCAGCTTTAACAGTTTCGAAAATCACATCGAACGCTTCTTTATCGTTTACTGCGAGTTCAGCAAGCATTTTTCTGTTAACTAAGATGTTAGCTTTTTTGCAAGCGTTAACGAATCTTGAGTAGCTCATTCCGCGTTCTCTAACAGCCGCATTTATTCTAACAATCCATAATCTTCTCATATTACGTTTTGTAGTGCGTCTGTCTCTGTAAGCATATTTCAAAGCTTTCATAACAGCGATATTAGCTACTTTAAAAATTCTGCTTCTTGCACCAATAAAGCCTTTAGCAAGTTTTAATATTTTTTTATGTCTGTTGCGACTAACATTACCACGTTTAATTCTCATTTTTTGCTCCTATCTTGAATACTTCTTGTATGGTAACTCTTTAGATACCAATTTTAAGTGTGAATCTGATACAGAAACCATTTTGAAAATCTTACGTTTTCTGGATTCTGATTTGTGTTGGAGCAAGTGGCCTATACCTGCTTGTCTTTTCATAATCTTACCTGTTGCAGTTACTTTGTAACGCTTTGCAGCAGATTTGTGAGTTTTCAATTTTGGCATTTTCTTCTCCTTTTTGATTAAGTAGTTACTGAGAAATTTCAGGCATACCAAAGCCGTAAAATTTCCGTAAGAGTATTGTAATACACAGAAAAACTATTTGCAAGCAAATATTAATTTTCGTTATCAAAGTTTGTCAAATCACTAACTGTCGTATCAAGAGCCGCTGCAAAATCAATCAGGGTATCCAGAGATGGCTTTGAAAACGCGACCTCGATTTTCCCCATAAAATTCAGAGAAATATCCATTTTGTCCGCAAGCTGCTGCTGAGTAAGCCCGAGAGCTTTGCGTCTTAGTTTAATATTTTTCCCTAACTTTGCATAAAAATCCGAAGTCATACGTACAGTGTATACGTAAACTTTTATTAAATATACGTACTATTAGTACGTAATATATGGTATTATAAATTTGGAGGACTTAAACATGAAAAAAGCATTTACTTTAGCGGAAGTTTTGATTACGTTGGGTATTATTGGTATTGTTGCTGCGATGACTTTGCCGACTCTTATCAATAACAGCAGAAATAAAGAATTAAAAACAGGCTTACTTAAATCATACTCCATTTTAAATCAAGCCCTGGATATGTATCAAGCAGAAACAGGAGAACGATTAAAACCAGGCGATGCCGCTAATTGGGAAGAAATGAGAGATATATTTATTTTAAAATATTTCAAAATTATAAAAAACTGCGGCAGAGGATATCTAAATGGGTCATGTGTTCTTAACAATGGTTGGGGGCAAGAAGGAAATTCCGAAACCTATAAGACCTTAACCGGCAATACGATAAGTTTACATCAGTTTGATGACGGTCAATACGTTTTACCTGATGGCACATTGATGCTGCTAGAATATAGCATATCAACAGCAACTGTAGATTTATGTGTATCCGAATTTTATATAAGTTTTGACGTAAACGGCTTCAACAAAAGACCTAACAAACTTGGTGTCGATTTATTTACATTTCAAATTGACAGAAAAGGAAAACTATTACCGATGGGCGCAGAGGGAACAACCTTTTATTCTGCTAACGATGACTACTGCTCTAAAAGCTCTGGCAACAATCTAAACGGAATAGGCTGCACATACAAAGCCTTAACAGATAAAGATTACTTTAAAAATTTACCTAAGTAAGCTCTTTCCAGCTATATTTCTGACCTGTTGAAACATCCTCAATTTTTACATACTTAGAAAGAATTATTTTCGCTTCAAGATCTGTGCAGTGACATGGGAAAATTCGCTGTACATTCTGGTTACGCAAATATACGCCAAGCCTGTTAATTTCTTCTTCCTCTTTGTTAATTAGGTATAATCCGCCTATTACTGTATTAATTCGATTAATGCCTGTTACATATTTTGCGTGTTCTATGATATTATCAATACCGCTGTGAGAACAACCTGATATAATTACCAGTCCATCTTCTGATTTATAAACCAATGCAGATTCATCGGGTGAATAATCAGACGTAACATTCTGCGGACGAGGAATTTCACCCAGATACATCAATTTATGAGTAATTGGCATTGGCTTATTAGTTAGAATAAGATTGAAAAATTTATCCATTTCCGCTTTTGAGAGATGAAAGGCTTCATTATCCAGTATATTACTATCTTTTGGTTTAAACACATCAGGATGTGCAATAATATTCTTTGCAGGAAAATCTATCCCGACGTACTCAAACTTTCTATATAAGGACTGCAGACGCATTAGCCCGCCAACATGGTCAAAATGGCTATGTGATAAAACAATATCCGTAACATTTGCCAAATCTACCTGCATATTGTATGCATTTTTAATAAAGGCATCAGTAGTTCCACAATCAAACAGCAGCTTGGTATCATAATCTTCTATAAAAAAAGATAGACCATGCTCTGATATAAGGCAGCTGCCCGCCTTTGAATTATTATCGACCAACACAGACAATTCCATATAGTCATTTTAAATCATGTTTCAAATTTTGTCAATTATTAATACAGGAGAATGTATACCATATTTATACTAAATTTCTTATAAATCGTCACCCTGAACTTGTTTCAGTTCTCAAATATAACAGACGCTGAAACGAGTTCAGCATGACAGTTTTGACTTTATACCCTACCTAATACATCTTCTGTATGATAGGAAGATCGATACTGCCTCCGCAGAACGAACGTTCGGTTAATCTTACTCCAAGGCACGCCTGATAGCGTTTAAATCCCATTCTGTAGGTTTTACTGATAACTTCATCCACTATGGATTTATCATATTTTTGATAAATTTCATCCTGAGAAATATTCTTTTCAAAGTACATTTCCAAAATATCATCAAGAACAGCGTATTCAGGAAGTCTGTCCTGATCTTTCTGCCCGGGATGAAGTTCCGCTGACGGAGCTTTGTCAATCGTTGATTGAGGAATTATTTCTTTATCTTTATTTATATAATTTGAAAGCTTATAAACATTTGTTTTAGTCAAATCACTAATCAAGTTTAATCCGCCCGCCATATCGCCATATAAAGTTCCAAACCCCATTGCGCATTCGGATTTATTGCCTGTTGTTAAAAGCAACCTGTTTTCACGATTTGAATAAAACATTAATATTAATCCTCTTAAGCGAGCCTGCAAATTTTCTTCAGCCAAATCATGTTTTGACTCACGCCCATTCATAAACGCTTCAAATAAAGGTGTTATCGGTTCTGTAACAGTTTTCATTCCAAGATTTTTAGCAAGTTCAAGACTGTCAGTCACACTGCCTTCTGAAGAATACATACTTGGCATCAATACGCCCAAAACATTTTCCGCCCCCAACGCTTCAACAGCCAACACTGCTGTCAGCGCACTGTCTATCCCGCCTGATAACCCTAATACAGCCATTCTAAAACCTGTATTTTCACAATACTCTTTCATTGCAAAAACAATAACATCATAAATCTGTTTTTGAATATCAATATTTTTAAATTCAACAGTTTTTGAAAAATCAACATCCGCAACAGCTTCCTGACATAAAGGCAACTGCGCAACAGGAACTCCAAACTTATTTTTCGCAAAACTACCGCCTGCATAAACGTTTGAATCAGCCATTCCGACCGCACTCACAAAAATAAAATCCGTAGAAGGTTCTATACTATCTATAAATTCCTCGTATAAATTCATCGCATAATATCTGTTTTTTGCAAGAATATATAAATCACAATCAACTTCGCCATTATAGAAATCAGCGACAAACACCCTTTTCCCGCATATATCATAAAAACCATCCGTAGAAAGTGAAATTTCTCCGCCGGAAATCAGCACATCTCCCAGTAAAATTGTTTTGTCTAAAAACTGTTCTGCAATTTTCTTATACATATCAGACTGGGCTAAATGGGCTTTTTCATCCAATAGCAAATCTTTACCGCCAAAATCTTCCAAACCTGCCTGAGGTGCTATTATTAAATCAGCCGTATTATTTTCAATTTTATCTGCCAAATTTTTATAATTAAATTCAAAATCACCTGTTTTGAATTTTGTCTGTACCAATGAAATTTTCATAATATATGTTCTCCTTATTCGGGAATTTTCTAATCTTGTGTTACATTCTACGCCCTGAAGCTACGAGCTGTCCGGGATACACCTGTTCAAACATTACTCAAGTTTTAAATAATTTACTTTTTCCCAGCTTAAATCCAGATATTTTACTTTTGAATCGACAAGCTTTACCTGCGGAAGAATAGACGGAATACGCTGAATTCTGTCATAAACTCTCTCATCAGGTTTACCCAAACGAATATTAACCGTTTTAATTTTTACATAAACATCATTCGGGTTTCTAAAATCTATATATTCAACCCGTTCTTTTGAACAGGTTTCTACGTATTCAACGATTGTTTCAATTTGTTTAATTTTCGCAGAATTCCATTTTGTATAATCATCACCCTTATTCCCGTAAGAAAGCACTCTGATAGTACTAAACTCTTTACCTAACGGCAAATATTCACGTCCAATCATAACCCCCTCACGTGTAAACGCCGCTACCGGCGGAACTTTTATATCAGGAGATACTGTAAGAACCGGTACTCTCTCTTTTACGATAATTTGTAACCTTGCAGGAAATGCATAACGCCTTATATACACGTCCTCAACAGGCGCAAGTTTTTTTAATTCTTTCTCTATAGAATCCGTTCTTGCCATATATATAGGAACATCCGGAACTTCGCTTTTTTTCAATAGCGCAAGAATTTTTTGAGATTTAACAATTTTATTGTTTAAGATAACAACAGAATTGTTATTTGACACGGTAAAAATATTTTTATCCAAATACCACTGAGGCATTTTTGAGATATAAACAAATGCACACAACAACAAAATTGTCATACAAAAACGAAAGAAATTACGAAAGACACTTTGTTTTTTCCTGCCTTTTCGCAATTTTCTTTTCTTTCGAACATTTTTTACCAATCTGTCAGGATCAATTATTTCGTCCTGAATATTTTGCGGTTCATATTCCTGCATTTGCCACCTATTTATTAAGCCCTGCACTATTCAAAATTGCAAGTACAAGATTGTCATAATCAATTCCCATAACAGCCGCCTGAGCCGGAAGATCACTCGTTTCGGTCATTCCAGGACTTGTATTAATTTCCAACACATAAGGAATATCATTTACTATCAAGAAATCAACCCTGGAAACTCCGCTGCAGCCTGTAATTTCAAAAGCTTTTACTGCAATTTCTTTAACTTTTGCAGTCATTTCCGCTGAAATTTCCGCAGGAAGAATAAACTCTGTCATTCCTTTTGTATATTTAGCTTCGTAATCATACCATTCGTTTTTAGGGCGAAGTTCAAGGATTTCTGTTGCAAACGGTTTTCCATCGTTTTCCAACACTCCGACAGTGCATCCAATTCCAACAAGGTATTCTTCAATCAAAACATCATCATTGAATTTAACCGCTTCATTGTACGCATTTTCAAGTTCATCAGGCGTATTAACTTTTGTCATACCAAAGCTTGAACCTTCACTTACAGGTTTTGTAATGAGAGGATATTTTAATCCTTCTACGGCAGTTTTTACATCGTCACCTTTACGAACAAAAACTGATTTGATAAGAGGAATTTCACTATCTACAGCAAGCATTCTTTTAGTATATTCTTTATTCATACAGACAGAACTTGCCATAACGCCGCAGCCTGTATACGGAATTTGAAGTATTTCTAAAACACCCTGAATACAGCCATCTTCGCCATATTTGCCATGGAGAGCGTTGTATGCATAATCATAATTACCTTTTTTAAGTGTTTCTGCTATATCTTTATCAACAACAACAAGCTCGGAATTTTTAAACCCTAAACGCTGTAATGCTTCATAGCAACCTTTACCTGAACGCATTGAAACTTCAGCTTCTGAAGACATGCCGCCGCAAAGTACCGCAATTTTAGCATCCTTATTTATAACATTTTTAATTTTCTGCATATTTCAACCTCTTTTTCATTATTTCCGCCCAAATATCTGACTTCGGGTTTAAGTTCAATACCAAATTTTTCTTTTACTGAACTATACATTTTATACATAATTTCTAGAATATCAGTAGAATTTCCCTGCCCGTCATTAATAATAAAGTTAGCGTGATTTTCCCATACATGAACACCGCCTACAGAAAAATTCTTCGCACCGGAAGCTTCAAGCAAACGCCCCGAGGAATCTCCGACAGGATTTCTAAACACACTTCCGCAGATAGGCAAAGCAAGCGACGGCTGTTTTGAATGCCTAAAATCAAGATTTTCTTTCATTTTCGCTTCGATATATTCTGAAGAAGCCCTTGTTAGTTCAAACTCCGCCGATAAAATCACAAAGAATTCTTTCTGGCATACAGATGTTCTATACGAAAATTGCATTTCATCTTTTGTAAGCTTAAAGAACCCTTTATCCCTTGACCAACAATTAACGCAAACAATAGTATCACTTATCGATTGACCGTGCGCACCTGCATTCATAAAGCATTCCCCGCCGATTGAACCCGGAAATGCAACCATAAATTCAAGACCGCTCAAGCCTTCTTTTGCTACAGCCTGCGATAATTTCGGACCTTTAAGACCGCACTGCGCTATCACTTTAGTTCCGTCAATCGTAAAATCATTCATTGCCGTCATTATGACAATAACCCCATCATAACCATCGATTGAAATCAGAGTATTTGAAAGATTACCGAAAACCTTAAAATCACTCTCTTTTTCTGTAATTTCAAGAAAATCAGCTTCACTTTCAGGAAAATAAACTTTCCTAATTTTCCCGCCGGTCTTAAAACTAGTTAATCTGGAAACATCAAAATTTTCTTCAATTCGCAATATTTGTCAACTCCTTATCTAAAGCAATCAACTCTTTACCAAGCGCAGTAATTGTTCCGGCTCCAAGTCCTATTACAACATCATCTTCTTTTAAAGAAGGGTATATCGCCCTTGCTACAGCTTTCATATCGCCTTTTATGTACTCGCAATTGACGCCATTTTTATTTAAATCATCCGCAAACGCCTTTGAATTTACACCTTCAATAGCATCCTCTGATGCGGCATAGACATCAGTCACAATAACTTTATCCACATTTTCAAAAGCATTAAGAAATTCATTCCACAGATTTTTCAACCTTGTATATCTGTGCGGCTGAAATACGGCAACAACATTCTTGCCTTTAAAACTCAATGCAGAAGACAACGCAGCCTTAATCTCTGTCGGATGATGCGCATAATCATCATAAATAACCGCACCATTTGCCTGACCAACTTTTTGAAAACGTCTTCCCATTCCGCTGAATGTTGCAAAATGCGGTTTGACAAGTTCTATGTCTACTCCCGCTTGATGAAGACTTGCTAAAACTGATAGAGCATTATATACGTTATGAGTTCCTTTTAATATAATTTTCAAATCAGTAAGAAATTCACCCTTAAAATAAATATCAAAACTTGTAAATTCAGAGGTAAACTCAATATTTTTTGCCTGATAATCTACACCGTCAGAAAGCCCAAAAGTCATTGTCTTATGAGAATGCAAACTCTTTGAAGCCTCACAGTCATAATTTACCAGAACAACACCATCATCCGGCATTTTTGAAATAAAGCTTTCAAAAGTTTCCAAAATTGACGAAAGCCCGTTTTTATAAAAATCAAGGTGATCAGCCTCAAGATTATTCACCACAACAATATTTGGAACATATTTAACAATAGTTCCATCGCTTTCATCTAGCTCCGCCGCAAAGAATTTTCCGTCCTGACAATGAGCATTTGTATCAAGTTCAGGAATTATCCCACCAACAACATAAGACGGTTTAAGTCCGGCTTTTTCCATTACATAAGAAGAAAGTCCGCTAGTGGTTGTTTTTCCGTGAGTTCCGGAATATCCAAGAAAAACCTTACCTTCTCTTGAAATTTCAGCAAGCAAGTCAGAACGATGATAAACAGGCAAGCCCAATTCTCTTGCTCGAACCATTTCCGGATTATCCTCACGAATTGCCGTACTTGCAATTACAACACAATCATCAGGAACATTTTCCGCACGATGTCCTATATAAACTGTCGCTCCAAGCTTTCTTACTTTTTCAACATATTTTCCGTCACAAACATCAGACCCGCTGACATCACAACCGTTTTCCAATAAATATTTGGCAAGCCCGCTCATTCCGACTCCGCCTATCGCTATAAAATAATATTTTCGTCTGTTCAAAACTCTCATCCCTAACTAACTATATATTCCTGCTTTAATTATATTACATAAATATTTTTAAAACCTTAATCTTTACTATTTGTAAAAATATTTTATATTCTAGCAAATATTATTTTTTACAAACATTAAAACTCTTATGACAAAACTTACATTTCCCCCATTAAAACAAATAAAAATCCCCGAAAGATTAATATATGGAAACGGCTCTGCCTATAGGTTAGCAGATGTTGCCACCGGAACATATTTAGGCAAAATGAACGTCGCCACAATGACATTAACCAATAATCCCTATTACAAAAACGACAAACCTGTAAAATCACTATATATTAGCAACCTTTGGATTAAACCTTTTGCAAGATTAAAAAACGCAGGTTCTGATTTTGTAAAATTTGCAAAACATCTGAGCTATAAAAATAACTGCAACGGAAGAATACATTTAGTTGCATACAACTACGAACATCCCGGAGTTGCCCCGCATAAATTCTGGAGAAAAATGGGTTTTGAAACATCTAAACCCGATGAAAATAAAATCCTCGATTTTGTTATAGAAAACGATCTTCCCGTACCTCCGTATATGACACAGGGAACTACTATGTTTTTCAATAACAAATTAAAAGGCGGAAAATAATTTCCGCCTTTATTCCTATTTAACAACGATATTGACTAATTTTTTAGGAACTACAATCGTTTTTACAATAGTTTTTCCCTCTGTCAATTCTTTAATCCTTGGACTATTTAAAGCAAGAGCTTTCAATTCGTCCTCAGACAAAGCTTCATCGGCTTCTATTTTATCCTTGAGTTTCCCGTTAACCTGAACAATCAAGGTTATAGAACTTGCTTTTGCCAGATTTTCATCCCACTCACACCAAGGCTCGTTATGGATTGAAGTTTCCGCGCCAAGTTCGTGCCAAGCTTCCTCTGTCAGGTGAACAGCAACCGGCGACATTAATTTGAGCAAGCTTGTTACTGCAAAACTCAAAACTGCTTTGTCTTCCGCATCACGTTCAGATTTTTTACCGCACCATTCATATATTGAATTTGTAAGTTCACGATATTTTGAAATTACAGTATTGAACTGGAAGTCATTAGAAATATCATTCGTAATTCCTTTAATCGCCATATGAACATTACGGACCAAATCGTCGTTATCTTTTTTCAGAGGGAAATTCAATTCGCATTTCAAATTAATATCATCAGCATTCGAGGCAACTAAACGCCATACCCTGTTTAAGAACTTATAACAGCCTTCAACACCTGCGTCAGACCAGTCAAAATCTCTTGCCGGAGGTGAATCTGAAAGAATAAATAATCTTGCAGTATCAGCTCCGTAATTTTCAAATATTTCATCAGGGTCTACAGTATTGCCTTTGGATTTTGACATTTTTGAACCGTCTTTCAATACCATTCCTTGTGTCAAAAGATTTTTAAATGGCTCATCAAAGTCAAGCAGCCCTAAATCACGCAGTGCTTTTGTAAAAAATCTTGAATATAACAAGTGCAGAATTGCGTGTTCAATCCCTCCAACGTACTGGTCAACAGGTAACCAGTGGTTCACTTTGTCTTTAGCAAACGGCATTTTATCGTTTTTAGCATCTGCGTAACGCAAATAATACCAGCTTGAACAAATGAATGTATCCATAGTATCGGTTTCGCGTCTTGCTTTTCCGCCGCAGCAAGGGCAAGTAGTTTCAAGGAATGTTTTAGAAGTCAAAATAGGGGATTTACCAACAACTTTGAAATCAACATCTTTCGGAAGCAATACCGGCAACTGATCTTCCGGAACAGGCTGAATTCCGCATTTTTCGCAATACACAACCGGAATTGGCGCGCCCCAGTAACGTTGCCTTGAAATCAACCAATCACGTAATCTATATTGGGTTTTAAATTCACCAAATCCTTCTTTTACAGCTTTTTCCGTAATAGCTTTTTTAGCGTCTTCATTTTTCATTCCGTTAAATTCACCTGAATTTACAAGAACTCCAGGTTCTGTATAAGCTTCAGAAGTACAATCTGATGGATTGTCAGGATTTTCAATAACAACCTTCAAAGGCAAATCGTATTTTTTAGCAAAATCGAAATCTCTTGTATCGTGAGTAGGAACTGCCATAACAGCTCCTGTACCGTATTCTACAAGGGCGTAATCCGCAGTCCACAAAGGGAAAATTTCTCCATTGAAAGGATTTTTACAATGAGTTCCCAAAGGAACACCTGTTTTAACGCGTTCTGTAGAAAGTCTTTCAATTTCAGACATTTTACGGGCATTCGCACGGTAGGCTTCCACAGCTTCTTTATTTTCAGAAGTTGTAAGTTTTTCAATGTCTTTATATTCAGGCGCAACAACAAGGTATGTTATACCGTGAACCGTATCCGGTCTTGTCGTATAAACAGGAACTTCTATTTTCTCTCCGTTTGGAGCATCTACAACCGGAAATCTGAAAATTGCACCGTGAGATTTACCAATCCAATTTGCCTGCATTGTTTTTACGTTATCTCCCCAGCCAGGAAGTTTATCCAAATCTTCAAGCAAAACATCTGCATAATCAGTAATTTTTACAAACCATTGAGATAAATATTTTTTCTCAACCTCGTTGTCACATCTCCAGCATTTGCCATCGATTACCTGCTAATTTGTAAGCACGGTTGCACACTGATTTCACCAGTTTACAGCAGCTTCTTTTTTATAAACCAAACCCTTTTTATACAATTGTAAAAATATCCACAGTGTCCATTTATAATAATCTGGTTTACAAGTTGTAACTTCTCTATCCCAATCATAAGATAGACCCAGCATTTTCACCTGTTTAGTCATATATGCAATATTTTCAACAGTCCATTTTTCAGGATCTGCGCCGTGTTTCATAGCAGCGTTTTCAGCAGGAAGCCCGAAACTATCCCATCCCATTGGATGAAGAACATTAAAGCCTTGAGCCTTTTTAAACCTTGCAATCACATCCGTAATGGTATAATTTCTTACATGCCCCATGTGAAGCTTGCCTGAAGGATACGGGAACATAGACAATGCATAATATTTAGGTTTATCACTGTCATCAGGAGTTTTAAAAGCTCCTGTGTCTTCCCATACTTTTTGCCATTTTTTTTCTATTTCCTGAGGAAAATAACTTTCTTTCATACTTATATTTTCTCCCTAACTCTTATGTTAAAAAAGTAGCACAAATAAACTTTGTACGCAAATAATATATGTTTATAGATTTCACAAAAAATTGAATCAATTGCGAGAACAAGGCGGCTATGTGTCAGAAAATTAAATTACAATTTGTTAAAAATTTGCATTTCATGCATGACAAACCTTTATTGTTATTCTATTATTATCTCAACGGAGGTGTTGGGTAGTATGATTGAAGAAATTGTAGCGAAAAAATCAGATTTCGATTTAACATCAAAAAGTGCGTTCTCTTATGGTGATGAAACTTTTACATCACGCTCTTTTGCCGCGCTCCTTGCTAAAAATGAAATTCCATACTCCCACAAAAAATTAGCTGACAATTACGTTATTATTAAACGAGTGTTTAAGTTCCAAGCCGTCCAAAGCCGAATTTCAAACATTGACAAACAACTGCTTGCAAAATACGACTTTAACACTCTGGAATACACAACCATAAAGCAGATGTACGAAGAATTACAATTGCTTCAAAAATGGTCATCATCCAGAGATGCAAAGCTTAAACACGACGCAGACTTGATTATGGAAATTCGTACAAAAGAACTGAAATTTATTGATGCAAACAGTTATGCAAACATTTCCAACGAAATTTACAAAGGATACATCGCTCTTGAGCATTACTTTGAAGAAATTAGCAGATACAAAGACAGTAAATAAAACTGCATTTTAATCGCAGTGCGTCTTTCCTTCCCAGCTCAAGTCATCACAGTGTAAATAATCCATGTTTTCGTTGAAAATAACCCACGCTGTACAGCTTCCAAAACCTTTTCCAAGACGACAGTGCTTATCAAAGGATTCCATATAATTTCCATCCCAGACTCTGCCCGCCGGAACTATTCCGTTTTTATACATCCTAAACATAAATAAATCCTCACCATCTCTGTTCGGTTTTTGTTTTCCGTTTATATCCACGTAAATATCTCCACAGGTACGAATATAAGTATCCCAACTACGCTTCATATTTGTAGTACCAGTACACCATAAAGATGTAATATAATCACCATTTCTGGCATGAATTGAAATCGCCATGCCCTTATAAACAACAAAACCTTTTGATGTATTCCAGGTATTAACCCCGGCTCTGTTTGTGTAACGCTCTTTCGCAAAACACTCAGAATTATTTTTTTTGTTGCAATCTTTAATCACTCTCAAATAAGGCATTACTCTATCACTTATAATCTGAGAACACGCTTTTGTAGTTGCTTCAAATGTTGGATAATCTGGATATTCTATCTTACACCAATTGTCGATAGTGCCGTATTCACTTATTGCAGAATTAAAAGCTTGCGCCAGAGCTGAATAAATATTTTTTAATCTTGTAACCGCGACTTTTTCCTGTTGTTTTTGTATTAATGCAGGCAATGTCAT
Source organism: uncultured bacterium (assembly GCA_900554385.1). GTDB lineage: Bacteria > Cyanobacteriota > Vampirovibrionia > Gastranaerophilales > Gastranaerophilaceae > Scatousia. The sequence goes on from USHE01000015.1 coordinate 16,494, forward strand.
CGCAGCAACAATTCCGACAATCCCTAAAGTTATTAAAACTTCTGACGGATATGAATTAGTTGAAAGAAAACAAGAAGAATTTCTTGGATGGAAAAGTTTTGAGTGGCAAACTACTGTTGGAAGAAGGTGTGGAAGTGCCTTTCTCCGGCGAATATTCAAGTGTTGTGATGCAATTAATTGAAGTGAAAGTGAGGATAGGATATGGGAATAAAAAGTATGATACGGTTTTGTTATGTAACTCTGGCAGTAATTCTGATTAGTACAAATGCTTCTGCTATGATATCAGGAGAAGAAGATTATCAGCGTGCAGATACTCTTCATCGATTAGCTGATAAAGTGTATTCTTTGGGAGTGGTTCCGGAGTGGATCGGTGATTCACATTATTTCTGGTATAAAAACCGGGAACGGACAGGTTCTGTTTTTTATCTGGTGAATGCGGAAAACGGAGAGAAGCAGCGTGCAGGCACGCTTGAAGAACTGAAGAAACTGTTGCCGGAAATATGGAAAGTTACTGATAAGAAGGAGAAAAAGAAGCCTGTAGCCAAAGATGGTAAGGTCATGTCTCCGGACGGAAAATGGCTAGCCTATATACGGGACAATAATGTATATATAGCTTCGTCTGATAAAAATCAGGGTGAAGAAGTTCCTTTAAGTATAGATGGTAC
>USHE01000016.1 GCA_900554385.1 uncultured bacterium
TGTTTTACTAACAATAGTATCATAGAATGTTTTATTTAACTTTTTATCAGGTTTTTCAGCAACAAGATTTTTTGCCCAGGACTTTAAAGTATTTATATATTCATCATCATTAGCGAGAACATCTTTAAAGATTTTTTCACCGCCGTTATCAATATCCCCGGCAACACCGGAAATATTATCAAACGTATTCTTTAATGTATTAAAGACCCGTTCTTCTTTTGTAGCCCCTTTTGATTCTTTATAAAATTTTTCAATTTTGCTTAAGGAATCACCGTTAGCCCAGCACCAGGAAAGCCCTGCCTTATTCTTAATAAAATCACCCATAATAGGTTTTTGTAATAAAGAAGCGGCACCTGCAACTACAAAACTTGGGATAATACAGTTAATTAATAAACCTGATGACTCACGTCTAAAAGCTTCAAAACCGCCCATAATATTAAGCTGGCGTTCATGAGTTTCTTTTCCATTTTCATCTTTTTTCTTAGAACCTATAAATGTTTCAAAAAAAGTACGAGGAAGAATAGCTGTAGATAAATCTAAGAAAGTAACATTCCACATAGGTTCACGCTCACACGCCTGAACACCTCTTATCAGCAAGTCGCCCATACCTTTAAACGCAGGCTGCTGCTTTTGTGGATTATTATTGTCCTTTTTAGGGGCATATTGTCTTCTACTTACACTAATCTTATCAATCATAAATACTATTTACTGTCGTCTGGTTTACTGTTGTCTAATGTACACTTAATTATAACAACACTACGATAAGAATAAAAGTCCTGAATTTTAAAAATTGCGTAAGTTATAGCAAATGTAAAGAGAATATTAAGAGCAATATATGATTTTTTTTATAAAAATAAAATAGTTTACAAATAATATAAAATTCAGTAGGAATTTAATATTATTGGCAAAAAAAAACAGATTAAAATCTAAAAAATCAATGCTATAAATTTTGTAAATTTTTGTAACAAAAAATGCTACAACACTTTATACGTATAGACAAAGTATATAAGAAATAGCGACAACAACAGCCGACACAACAATAATTTAAAAATCCAATAATTCACTCACTGACATGTTAAATGCAGAAGCTATTTTTACAAGAGTAAGATACTTAGGCTCAACAATAGCCTGTTCAATTCTTGAAAAAGTTGACGGCTCAAGTCCGTTCTTATAACAAATTTCAGTAAGAGTATATTTTTTCATCTTGCGTAAAGAATGAATACGCTCTCCCAACTTTTGCAATTTTACTAAATCATTTTCTTGCATACATGCAATTTTAATGTTAATATGTTTGCGAAATTTGCATGCGTGCAAATTTTATATTAATATATATTTTGCATACGTGCAATTCATAATACTTGATTTATAAGGAGGTTAAATGAAAAATAAAGCATTTACATTAGCAGAAGTACTTATAACATTGGGGATAATCGGAATTGTTGCAGCAATGACACTGCCTGCATTAATTCAAAAAAACGCTAATTAAGTAGTTGAGACAAGACTAGCAAAATTTTATTCAGGGATTAATCAAGCAATCAAATTAGCCGAAGTTGATTATGGTGATAAATCTTATTGGTATCAAGACACAAATAACATTGATATAGATGAAGAAGGTAAGCCAATAAATGGCAGCTCAACTGTAGAAAAATGGTGGAATAAGTATATTGCACCTTATATGAAAACCATAGAAGTAAAATATGATACCAACGGACTTCCAATTTTTATATTTGCTGATGGATCTTCATTAAAAGCAAATCAAACCAGTGCAATGAGAGATTGGATATTTTATACCACAGATAGAGATAAATGCATAAAAAAATACGGATCAGAAGACGAAAGCAGAGGGAAATGCTCTTTTGCGTTTATTTATGCACCAACTAATGAAGCATTTCCATATAACTATAAAAAAGGATTTGAACCTTATAAGGCGGGGTGGGATGGAACAAAAGAAGGCCTATATGACAGCAATGGTTTAGGATGCAATAACAAAGAAGGGAACATGAACAAAGCATTTTGCGGGGCTTTAATTCAGTATAACGGATGGGAAATACCTGATGATTATCCATTTAAGGTAAGTTATTAATAAATTCGATTGCTTGTTCTTTTGTCGTTACATCTCCGGATAATTGAGCCTCATGCAGAGCTTTAAGAATTTCTCCCAATCGCTTCGAAGGTTTCAGATTTAACAGCTTCATAATTTCGTTTCCGTCAAGCAAAATAGGCAAAGGCTCTAAAGTATCTTTAACAGAAAGATAGTATTCGCACAATTTATTTAATGCTGATATATTTTTATCAACCATTTCATCAGAAACAGCTTCTCCACGTGCAGAAAGCCTGTCAGCCTTTGCCAGAACAATATTATCAATGACACATTCCTCCATTTTTCGAATATAACGCATCATAACCTTTTCGCCGTTTTGAGTAGAAAAATCAACTTCAGGGGCAGACATAACCTGTGACGGATAAATATGATTTTTTATCATTGAAAATATATATTCAATCTGTTTGTTTGAAAAATTCATATTTTTAAGCAGCGGCACTGACATTTTAGCCCCAACATCGTCGTGTTTAATAAACCTGTGGCGACCGGTATCTTCTTCTATTATCCAAGTAGAAAACTTACCGATATCATGCAAAAATCCCGCAAGTTTCAAATGTGCAAGACGGGTTGAACCGCCAAAATCTACTCTTTCAAGGTGCTGTTTTACTTCCTCCGATGAATTTTCATAAATAAGCTGAATCTGCCTTACCGTTTCAACTGAATGATGAAACAAATCAAGATGATGATGAGTATTTGGAGGAACCTGTTTTAATTCTTTTACAACAGGAAAAATTTCTTCCAAAAGCCAGGTTTTATCCATATTAACCAAAGCTTTATCTGCATATTTACCGCCAAAAAGCAAAATCAACTCATGCACAATCCGCTCAACTGCAGGTTTGTGTATTAACTTAACGAACTTACACACAGCATGGATCGTTTCGGGCGTAAGTTCAAAGCCTAACGTTGACTGAAATCTATAAACTCTTAATATACGCAGAGGATCATCTTCAAAGTTATGTTCATTTATATAATTAATTGTTCTGTTATGAATATCTGTAACGCCGCCGCACAAATCAACAATCTCAGCAGTTCTAATATTGACTGCAATTGCATTAATTGTCAAATCCCTGCGCATTAAATCCTTATGCAAAGAACCTTCCAACGGATTTGTAACATCAATGTAATTAACTTTATCAGGCAAAACAATCCGATAAATTTTATTAACCTCGTCAAGCGGAACAAATACAGCGTCAAACAGCTTTTGTAATTTTAGCGCAAACTCTCGTGCACCTTCATCAAACACAAAACTATCTCTGTCAAAGCGTTCATTATCCAAAAGGAAGTCCCTTACAGTACCGCCAACAACGTAAATCTCATTATCAAACGCTGATGTTATTTTAGAAAGAATTTTATCTGATGTAATTTTATTTTTGATTAGAGTATTCATAAATAATATTTCCTAACGCAACTATTACTGCAGTTTCAGCCTTTAAGATTAAATCCCCGAGAGTAAGCATCGGAATATTATTTTCTTTAAAGAAATCAAATTCCTTATCTGAAAAACCACCCTCAGGACCTATTATAACAAGAACTTTTTCTCCTTTTTTAACAGGATTTTCAAGACAATATTCGTGAAGTGTCCGACTTGTACGCCGTTCACAAAATGCAATTATCTTATCAAAATTATGTTCGCTCAAAAGTTTTTCAAGTGTCGCCGAATTCCCGCATGTTGGAATATCAGCTCTCTCGCACTGCTTTGAGGCTTCATACATAATTCGCTGCCACTTCGTTATTTTTTTCTCGATAACACTTTTATTAAGGCTGCAATTATCAGTAAAAACAGGATATACGGCTTCTGCCCCGAGTTCTGTTGCTTTTTCAATAATGACAGACTGTGCATCACTCCGGAGTGGGCTTTGTGCAAGATATAATCTAAAATCAAGGTTTCTAGCAGACTTATAAGAATTTTCAATTTTCGCTGTTATCTCCCTACTTGTAATTTGTTCAACAACAGTTTCGTATTGAATTTTATTTTCGTCAATTAAAAGTAGCTTTTCCCCTGCACGAACCCGCAAGGATTTGGCAATATGCCTGTAATTATCTTCATCACAAATTACTGCGTACCCGTTAATAATATTTTCTGATTTTACGAAAAAATGCGGCAAAAAAGACCTCCTTAAAACATTTTATATGACAAAATGCCATCTTGCAAATAACCTCGCGCTCCTATAGGAACTGTCTGCTTGTCAGACGCATGAGTAAATCTAAATCCGCCGTAAGCCGGTACATCAAGAATTTTAGCAGTTTCTGTAAATATTTCACTAAGCCAGTTTTCGTCACCGCAATCAAGAAATTCTCCAAAAGCAATACCCTTACAGTTTTTACGAAACTCTTTTATATTAATAAGCTGATTTAGCATTTTATCAATTTTATAAACAGGTTCATTCAAATCTTCTGCGATAAAGATAAAATCTTCTTCCGGCAAAAAATCGATTCCGCACAAAGAAACTATAGTTGAAAGATTACCGCCCCAGATAATTCCTTCAGAATTCCCGGAGAAGAACGTTACTGTTGAAAAATATTCTTCACGACCGCCTGATAGAACATTAAAGAAAGATTTTGCAGTAAAATCGGTAATATCATTAAAATCAGACTGTGCCATCGGACCTGAAAAAGTTATTAAATCCGAATATTTTGCCATCATAAGCGACAACGCTGTAATATCTGAATACCCGCAAAAGATTTTAGGATTTCTTCGAATAATATCAAAATCTATATATTTAATTAATCTTATAGAACCATACCCGCCGCGTGCGCACAAAATTGCATTAACCGAGTTATCAAGAAACGCTTCATGCAAATCCTCAACACGCTCCTCATCAGTTCCCGCCATATAACGAAATGAATTAAACACATTTTTACCTAATTTAACTCTTAAGTTACACTTTTCCAGATATACCTGAGCCTTTATAATCTCGTCATAGCAAACCTCTCCGGCAGGTGCTATAATAGCAACAGTATCTCCTTCTTTTAAATACGGCGGTTTAATTAAGTTCATATTTTACCCTTTTTTCTAACTTTTGTTATACTATTAATATCATGAACGAGAAATATATTCCATTATACAGAAAATATCGTCCGCAAAAACTGGAAGAAATTGTAGGACAGGAACACATAAAAAAAGCCTTAACAAACGCAATTGCAATGGACAGAATTTCACACGCATATCTGTTTACAGGTCCGCGCGGTACAGGTAAAACATCCACAGCACGTATTTTTGCAAAATCTTTGAATTGCAAAGAAGGTCCGACAATTACTCCGTGCGGTAAATGTGAAAACTGTATTGATATTACAAACTCTGTACCAATGGATGTTATAGAAATTGATGCTGCGAGTAACAGAAAAGTTGAAGATGCACAAAATATTCTCGAAAAAGTTATGTACGCACCGGTAAACAGCCGATATAAAATTTACATAATTGACGAAGTACACATGCTTTCAAATACAGCGTTTAACGCACTTTTAAAAACGCTTGAAGAACCGCCTAAAAATGTTATTTTTATACTCGCAACAACAGAAGTGCATAAAGTTCTCGACACTATCAAAAGCCGCTGTCAGCGATTTGATTTCAGAAGAATTACAACCGATGATATTGTGAAACATTTACGATACATTTCCGACAGTGAAAAAATTAATATTACAGACGATGCATTGTTTACAATTGCCCAAAATTCAGCAGGCGGAATGCGTGACAGCATAGCATTACTTGACCAATTAAGCATTCTTGACGGAGAAGAAGCAATTTCAACAGATGATATTAACAATCTTCTCGGTCGTTTATCCTTTGACACCCTGCATAAACTTTCAGCGGGAATTACCTCATCAAACCCGCAGGAAGCAATTGAAACTTTAGAAAAAATCTATAATTCAGGTAACGAGCCTACTCAAATATTAACCAATTTACTTGATTATTTCAAAAATCTTTTAATAGTAAAAAATTGCAAACCTGAAATTGTCTTTGAATTGACACAACTTAATGAAGCACAGATTAAAGAATTACAGGCTCAGGCTAAAAGCTTAGACACTCATCAGATAACATTCTTAATCGACAAAACCGCGGATTATATCAAAGAGGTAAAAACAACAAACAATCCGCGTTTGTGGCTGGAAGTCGGTATTATTGATTTAGCGAACCTTGCAGAAAATACATCTTTGGCAGAACTTCAAAACAGACTGTCAAGACTTGAAGGAGGTTCTCCTGTCCAGACGTCAACTGCTGCGTACAAAACACCTCCTGCACCTGTTTTGAACAGACAAAAAATAAAAGATTTAACCGACGACAAATAAGTTAAACATGCAGAACAAGCACCTGCGCCAAAACCTGCGGAACCAGTCAAAGCCGATCCTGTAAAACATGAAGAACCTGCACAGGAAGATTTTGCCCCAATGCCTATAGCAAAATCTATACCTTCTGATGACATAAGCATTCTCTGGGGTCAGTTGCTTGATAACATCTCAAGTCCGCCAACCCGCGCACTTTTAAAACAGTGGGCTAATCCTGTAAAAATTTCGGCAGAAGAAACTGTTCTTTCAATGAAAAACGAAATTTTCCTTAACCAGATTCAAAACGGTAATAAGAAACAGGCAATTATAGAAGCCCTTGATGCAATGTTTGGTCAATCGAATTCAAACATAACAATTAGACTACCTCTGCCAGATGACGTAACAGTCAAGGCTTCTCCCAGGCAATTAAGCCATTCACAGCCTGCTTCAACCCAACAACAAAAAACCCCTCCGACTCAAAAACCTTCAATAAAGATTGAAGAACCTGCAGAAGAAGATATTGAGCAAGCGCAAGATGAAGTTTCTGAAGAACAACCGGCAAGAAAAACTACATATACAGAAAGTCATTCAGATATGGTAAATATGGTTATGGAGCTTTTTGACGGGAAAATAATAGATTAATAAGGATAATATTTTAGCAAAATATCAGGCTCATATTGTTGAACACTATCAATACGAAAATTCGCACACAAGTTTATATCTTCAACCCGCCTGAAATCAAAACAAGATAAACCGCTATTATCTCCAAGTACCTTTGGCGCAATAAAATGATAAATCTTATCTGCAAATTTTAGCACAGAACCGTTTAAATGCCCCCCTGCTTCCACCAAAACGCTCATTATACCCATTTCAAACAGGTTATTAAAGACAAATTCCAAATCAAGGTTATTGGATTTTATAGGGGTTTTAATAAATTCCGCAGAACCCACTGGAGATTGCAAAGTTTCATCGTAAAAAACGATTACTCTGTTATTATCATAAATTTTATATTTCCCAACAGTTTTTAATTCTCTATCAAAAATAATATTACACCTATGCACCATAGATGGATTATCGGCAATAACTGTTGCAGATGATGTTAGAATTGCATCATATTTATTTCTGATATTTTTTACTTCATCTCTAGCATTTGAGGAAGTTATCCACTTTGAAGACCCTGTGGAGGAAGCAACTTTACCATCCAGCGTTGAAGCAGTTTTTATAGCAACAAAAGTTTTATGCATTGTCATATTTTTTATAAATACTTCATTAAGCTTTTTACACTCATCAGAAAGAATATTTTCGATGACTTCAACCCCTGCATCTTCGAGTTTTTTAACACCGTTTCCGGCAACAACGGGATTTACATCACGCATACCGATTACGACACGCTTAATCCCTCTTTCAATAATCAAATCAGCACACGGAGGAGTTTTCCCGTAATGTGAGCAAGGTTCAAGATTAACAACAAGCGTCCCGTCTATTGTATCATCCTGCCCGAGCTTCAATAATGCATCTCTTTCTGCATGGTTGTCACCGTATTTTTTGTGGTATCCGGTAGAAACCTCAACGCCGTCCCTGTTATACACAACACATCCTACCAGAGGGTTGGGCGATACGCTGCCGGCACCTTTTAGGGCAAGATTTATACACTTTTTCATTGATTTTTCATAATCCATAGTTGTATTTTATAATAAAAAATGGTATTTTTATATAGTAATAAAAATAAGGAGAGAATAATGGTTGATTTGAAATACATAGGACACAGTGCATTTGAATTCAAAACAGGTGATAAATCAATTCTGGTAGACCCGCTCGTATCAATAAATCCAAAATACGATTACAAAGAATCTAACATTGTAGATATATTCGTAACCCACGCACACGCAGATCACTTAGGCGAAGCTGTCGAAATTGCAAAAGCAAAGAAAGCAACGATTACTGCTGTTCCAGAAATAACAAACCATATTGCCGAGAAGAAACTCAAAACCCGCCCTATAAATCTCGGAAGCTGGATAACTTACGATTGGGGACGCGCAATATTCCTTCCCGCACACCACTCAAGCTCATTTGAAGATGGAACATACGGCGGTGTTGCGGCAAGCATTATATTCGATATAGAGGGTGTTAGAATATTTCATGCCGGAGATACCTGCCTTCATTCGGAACTAAAAATTTACAAAGAATTATACAGACCGAATATTGCACTTCTTCCTATAGGCGGAACTTACACCATGGATGCGGAACATGCTGTTGTTGCTGCAGATTGGATTGGAGCAAAAACAGTAATACCTATGCATTACAACACCTTCCCGGAAATTCAGGCAGATTTAAATAAATTTTTACAACTCATGCAGGTTAATAACACTCAATGCTGCATACTAAATCCTGAAGAAATTAAATAGTCCGTCTATGTAACATACTAATAATCCAAAATATTACCGCCGATATCATTGTTAATAAAAGTAATTGGTGGTAATATTTTTTTAGAAAAGGGGATTTTATATGGATATCTTATTTATAGTAGACCGAATAGAACTTAAATACTTTGAGTTTAATAACCTTGTAACAAATTTTTGGATTATCAGAGAATTTTTGACAAGAAACAATAATGTAAGAATAACAACAATTGATAAACTAAGCCTACGTGGAAATCAAGCATATACACACTGCTACGAAACTTACGAACGCAACGGTAACATATTCTACGATAAACAAGATACTCTGAAAAAAATCGAAGATTTTCAACTTGTAATGTTTCGCCAAGACCCGCCTGTGGACTTAGACTACATCAACTCAACATACATATTCGATTTTGTTGACAGAAAGAAAACAATGGTTTTGAATGAACCCCGTGCAATAAGAGATTTTAACGAAAAACTTCACGCGATAGAATTTCTTGAGTTCATGCCGGAAAATATAGTAACATCCTCAAAATCCGACATTATGGAATTTCTGAATAAACATGAAGAAATAGTCCTAAAACCACTGAATAAATGTTTTGGTGCCGGAGTTATGTGCCTTAAAAAAGGGGACAAAAATACATCAGTAATCATTAACTCAATGACAAACAACCAATCTACCCTCGTAATGGTGCAAAAATACATAGAAAAAGCTAAATACGGCGATAAACGGGTGCTGTTCCTCGGTAACAGAGTTCTTGACTACTGCGTACAAAAACTACCTTCCAATGACGATTTTAAATTCAACGACCATTGTGATGCGAATATTATTAAAGCTGAATTAACAGATATTGAAAAAGCAAAATTCAGTATTGTTGCAGAAAAATTAAACAATATAGGTATCTGTATGGCAGGCTTGGACGTTATTGACGGTAAAATAATAGAAATAAACGTAACAAGTCCGTGCTACTTTATAAAAGAAATAAATAACCACTTCGGATGTGAACTGGAAAAAGAAATAACGAATTTTATAATATCGAAAGTCGAACACCCGAAATTACAGTGCAGTCTTAACGTCAGCAAGTAAATGCCAGTAAGCAGGACTTATCTGATTTTTTCCTTTTTCTAACGCAAGAAGCATATCGTTATGGTTAGGGATTTTGGCTTTTACTGCAGCATTATACAAGTTATTCCAATATTTCACACGCTCAAGCTGAGTACGCTGTTCGTCTTTGTAATTAATTTGAGAAATCTTATGGTAATACCTTCGGGCAATCCTGTTTCCTGAAAGTTCTTTCATTCCAAGCAGCGGCTTAATCCCGCCATAATCAATTACTCTGCCTTCAACTTCATTATTCTTATTCGTAATCAAGTCATCATGGAATAATCCGTATTTATGCAGATTAATTTTCTTGGTAACTTTTGGCAAATCCTTGTCTGAAAATTCTGAGATTCCAAGGTTATCAACAGTATTTAAGTAGTACACATCTATATAATCGGATTTTTCAAGCGGATGCCCTGCTGAACGTTTTATATACTGGGTTATATTACTTTCAGGTCCTACACCGTTGTACTTAATTTCGTCAAATATAGCACCCTTAATAAGAGCCATAAACTTATCTTCTTCATTTTTAGTTTTCATTTTTGAATAAATATCAAGAAGTGACTTTTTATAAAGATCTTTCTGCTCAGGAGGAACCACTTTTTTTGAAGCATGATCTAAAACGCTTCCGACAACTTTCAAGTAATCCTTAGGTTTAATATTTTGAAAATAATTTTTCATTAAAGCAAGAAGAATATTAGTTTGTTCCATAGATGTTTCTTTAGGCTTAAAACTTAACAAAACTTTTGGGTGAATAATATCTTTATCCAATTCATTTACTAAACGCAATTTAAATGTATTTTTATATTTCCCCTGATCAAGATATTTAAGCTCAACCCTATCTGTAGGTTTAATAACCCCGATTTCTTTAAAACGAGTTTCCATAGTTCTTGCAGCAGCATCTGAAATACTTGCTAATACATCTTTATCCGGAGTAAAACGCTTTCTCATTTCAGTAATTATTCTTGGAATACGTTCGGGCTGAATATTTAATTTTGCAATTTTAGGCAAAAAAGCATTAATCAAATAATTTACATTCATGCCGGATGCAATCTCAATTTTTTCGACTTCAATACCCTGCAAAATCTTATTTGCATCACTAAGAGCCTGTTTTACCTGCAATATTTTTACAGCATTTTCAGCTCCGGACTTACGCTTAAAAAGTAAAAACATATCTTTAGGCAAAGAACCGACACTGCCTTTTTCTCTTGTGTAAACCTTATTTAACTGCTCATAGTAATCCGGATTAATAATTATACGATTACTCAAGACTTTGCTTAAGCCTTTAAAATTTGGGGAATTATATGTAGAATTATTTATATTGTTAATTTGCACACATCTAACCTTTGCTTTTATTCAATTTGAATAAATATGGTAAAGATTAATTTTTGCATAAAATATACAATATATTAACTTTTATTAACTTATTTTACCCTTGAAAATACTTCGACATTAACATCGTCAAAAGTATTTGTATTGAAATAAGCGCAAGAAGCAACCATTGCCGCGTTATCTGTACAATATTTCATAGGAGGAGCAAACACTTTATATCCTTCATTTTCAAGATTAAATATTTTTCTGCGAATTTCAGAGTTTGCAGCGACCCCGCCAGCAATAACAACTTGTTTATAACCATTTTCTTCAGCTGCGCGTTTCAATTTTTTTAGCAATGTTGAAGATACACATTCCTGAAAACTTGCGCAAACATCATTCACAGGAAGCTCCTTTTCATCAAACGATTTAACAAGACGCAAAACCGCAGTTTTCAATCCGCTAAAACTGAAATTATACCCGTCGACTCTTGCTTCAGGAAGATGAAAAGCCTTTGGATTTCCTTCCTGCGCAAGCTTATCCAGTCTTGGACCACCTGGATAAGGAAGCCCAATAAGACGCGCTACTTTATCATAAGCTTCTCCAACAGCGTCATCAATAGTTTCACCAAGGATATGCTGTTGGGAATATGATTTAACATCTATAATCTGCGTATGCCCCCCGCTAACGAGAAGTGCCATAAACGGTGGTTTTAGTTCAGTATCAATATAATTTCCGCAAAGGTGCGCATTCAAATGATTTACACCAATAAACGGCTTATCATAAACTAAGGCAAGAGTTATTGCAGCATTCAACCCTACCAAAAGACACCCGACAAGTCCCGGTCCTACAGTCCCGGCAAACGCGGTAATATCTTCAGGTTCAATTCCTGCAACTTCTTTAGCCTGACTAAACGCTTCTTCGATTACAACATTAATTGAATCAAGATGTTCTCTTGCTGCAATTTCAGGAATTACTCCGCCAAATTTGGCATGAGTCTTAATTTGAGAAGCAACAACATTGGCAATAACTTCCCTGCCGTTTTTGACGATGGCGCAAGCCGTTTCATCACAACTAGACTCAATAGCCATAATATAATTATCGTAACCGCTATCAGGTCCGATTTCAACTTTTTCTTTGCTAAATAATTTTTCTTTTAAATTTTTCATACTAACATTATATAGCAAAAAAAATATTTACGGATTTTAAAAAAAACATATTCATTGTAATATAGTAAAAAAAGGATATTAATAAATGCAATTTTTAGATAAAACAAAAATAAGAATAGTTTCAGGACGCGGCGGAAACGGAATGGTTGCGTGGCGCAGAGAAAAATATGTTGACAAAGGCGGACCTGCAGGCGGTGACGGTGGAAAGGGCGGAGATGTTTATCTTATTGCGGATGAAAACATGTCAACCCTAATGGATTTTAAATATAAATCAGTATTCAAAGCTGAAAGCGGTGAAAATGGCGGGATAAAGAACTGCCACGGACGCTGGGCAAAGGATTTATATATAAAAGTTCCTGTCGGAACAGTGGTAAAAGACGTTACAAGCGGAAACATCATAGCTGACTTAACTGAACATGAACAAAAAGTTCTTGTTGCTAAAGGCGGCAGAGGCGGCAGGGGCAATGCCAGATTTGCTACTGCGCAAAAGCGTGCGCCTCAATTCTGTGAACCGGGCGAACCATCTATTGAAAGAGAATTATTTTTAGAGTTAAAACTTATAGCTGATGTTGGCTTACTTGGAATGCCAAACGCAGGTAAATCTACATTCATCAGCAGAATAAGTTCTGCAAAACCAAAGATTGCAGATTATCCTTTTACAACACTAATTCCGAACCTCGGAGTCGTAAGAAAACCCTCAGGAGACGGCTATGTTGTTGCAGATATTCCAGGACTTATTGAAGGGGCTTCAGAAGGCGTCGGGCTTGGACATGATTTTCTGCGCCACGTAGAACGCTGTAGATTTCTTGTACATATAATAGATACAACGGAAGCGGACCCTGTTGGAAATTACGAAAAGATTAATCTCGAACTTGCAAAACACTCTGAAAAGCTCGGAAAGCTTTATCAGATTATTGCGTTGAATAAAATTGATGCAATTGACGAAGAAAAAAAGACCGAACTTCTTACAAAATTCAAACAAAAATCTAATGACGTATTTTTAATGTCAGCAGTTACAGGCGAAAATCTTGATAGCCTTGTCAACTTTATGTCACAGAAAGTTGATGAGATAGAAAAACCTGTTTCAGATATCATAGTAGAAGAAGACTTAGCGGCTTACAACAACGATGATAGTGCTTTTGAAATCGCCAAAGTTTCCAAGGATACATTTATTATTACCGGCGGAAAAATAGGACGTCTGGCGCAAGTTACGGATGAACGTAATACTGAACAAGTCATAAGATTTCAAAATATTCTTACCGGCATGGGGGTTTTTGACAAACTTAAATCAATGAATGTCAAAGATGGTGACACCATTATTGTCGGACACCTCGAATTTGCTTATTACGCAGATGAATTCTACGGATAATTTATCCGACTTTATCTTAATATAATATTGATTTTTCACTGAACATAATGTAAAATTGTTTTCAAAAGGGGATATTATGAAGTGCTACAAGTCAAAATGGATTTTAACATCGGAAGATCAGGTTCTTGAAGACATGGCTCTTGTCGTGGACGAGGGAAAAATTATTGATATAATTCCGAACAGTGAAGTTAATTTTGAGGAAAAATATGTAAAAGAACTCGGCAATGCTGTTATTACACCAGGTTTTATTGATTTGCTAACCCAGTTTCAATACACTGACGAAGAAATAATAAAACCGCACGGAATAAAAAATATCCTAAAAAAATTTTTTACAACACTCAATGAAAAATATACATTCGCAGGAGTATCACAGAACTCATATTCCCGCAAATGGGCTAATATTTTGTCAAAATACTTCGTTATGGACAGAAGTGAAAAAATCCGTTCGTTTGAAAACGGCGTAAATATGTCGATTAAAGCAGGCACAACCTGTGTTGCGCAAGTTTCAAAAGAATTTAAATACTTTGATGTCATTAACAAAATGCCGATTAAAAATTATCTTTTCTTTGAAGTTTTTGCTGATACATCAATGAAAAGTAAAAAGCAGTTCAAAGAAATTCGGGCAAAAGTAGAAGATTTGGTTATGCATAAGGGTGAAAATACCCATATCGGAATTATGCTTAATTCTGTTTCAGGCGTACACAAAAAGTTGTGGGAACTGTTTTCAAAATACTGCAGAAAGCATAATATGCTTTTAATGACACGCTTTGCAGAATCTAAAGATGAAATAGAGTGGCTTGAACACGGATTTTCTGATATAGATTTGCTTCACAAATTTATGGGAATGAGAAAAATCACCCCTTACGAAAAAGATTTAAACCCTGTCGATTACCTTAATAACTTGAAAGTTCTCACCAAAAAGGTCATTGCGGCAAACGCTAACTACACAACAGATGCAGAACTGGAAGCACTTGCTCAGACAGGGGTAAAATTTATCTATCAGCCGTCATACAGCGACGAAATTTGCAACAACAAGCTGTCACTCAAAACCGTGCTGAAATATTTTCCACAAAACTTCGGATTTTCGACCCAGAGCTTTAAATCTGATAAGGATTACAGCCTGTTAAAAGAAGCAGTACAGGCTAACGCTGATAATGAGCTTGATGTCGTAGAATTAATAAAATATTTAACAATTTATCCTGCAAGAATTTTACGCCTTGATAACTCAACAGGCTCTATAAAAATCGGGAAATATGCAGACTTCAACGTATTCAAACTTGAAGAAGGCGAGGATTACCGCGATTTAGTAAAAAAACACAGCCCTTACGCAACCTATGCAAACGGCAGAAAACTTGTTAAACGCGGTGATATCAGGTATGAATTATGACAATAATTAACGAAAAATTTGACGTACACACAAAAGGCAATACCGAAATAAAAGACATCAAAGACAAGTTCAAAATGCGGTTTATAAACACAATTTACAAAATGCAGTAGTCCATGTATATGTTGCAGGCAGCACTGTCTCAATTACAAACATAGAATACGAACCCGGCTTGTTAAAAGATTTACCGGAAGCTATGGACAGAATTGCACCGGTAGAAAAAGAGTATCACCACGATGAAACCTGGCATGACGGCAACGGCTATGCTCACCTAAGAGCCTCAATTGTCGGAAACAGCACAACAGTTCCGCTTATAGACGGAGCATTGCAACTCGGACAGTGGCAGCAAATTGTTTTAATTGATTTCGATAATAAAGCAAGAACAAGAACGGTTTACGTGCAAATCTTATACTAATCGCTGAATTTTAAAAGAACCTCAATATTAACACCAAGAGCATCCGCAAGCTCAAGAACCTTTCCGAGCGACATATTTTGGCGTCCACACTCGATACATGCAATATAATTTTGACTTTTATCAACCAACTCTGCCAGTTTTTCTTGTGTTAAATCTCGTTTGATACGCTCAATTTTAACATTTTTGCCGAATTTTTTTAACAATTCCTGTTTATTCATAAGCAATAATTATACAAAGATTGACTTATAACTTCTATTTACTTATAATGTTTAATATATAAGTAATAAGCTATAAAGAGGTATCTGATGAAAGAGAAAGCATTTACACTTGCAGAAGTCTTAATAACTCTTGGCATAATAGGGATTGTCGCAGCTATAACCTTGCCTGCTCTTGTAAATAGAACAAGACAAAAAGATTTAGAAACTGCATTCAAAAAACAATACACGCTTTTACAACAAGCTATATTAAAAATAAAATATGAAGATGATTTACCTTTTGAGTATGCATCGTATACTTCTACATTTAGTCCAAGAGTTGCAAAAGAATACAAAGCTACAAAAGATTGCGGTAGTATAAATCACAATACTGGCTGTATCTTACAAAATGAAGACAAATCTTTTACATACTATAAAACGCTAAATGGAAAAAATATTGATAGATACTACTTTGATGATGGCAGTTTTATCTCAACTGACGGAACTACATTTTTTATAGAGCAGGGTAATCAAGCTGCCAACATAACTGGATATATTATAAGCATAGACGTAAATGGTTATCAAAAAAAGCCAAATCGGATGGGATATGACTTATTTATGTTTCAAATAACAAAAGACGGAAAAGTTCTCCCAATGGGTTCTGAAAACACATACTGGAAAGAATTTAGAGAACAATACTGCTCTAAAACGTCCAGCTTACAACTAAATGGATTTACATGCGCTTATTATGCCGCAACCGATAAAGATTACTTCAAAAACCTTCACTAAAATCGATAAGATATAACATATTTACACTAAATACCATATAAATAGTCACCCTGAACTTGTTTCAGGGTCTTAAATATAACAGATGCTGAAACGAGTTCAGCATGACTATATTGACTGCTGCTGGTGTAAACTTGTTATCCCTTACCCTAAAATTGCTCTTGAAATTAGTTTATGTTCCTGATAAAATCAAAGCATTGTAGAAATTTACAAGAAGGCAT
>USHE01000017.1 GCA_900554385.1 uncultured bacterium
CATGGTACGGGCATTTAAAAATCAAAGAGTCGACTATTGAGACTGTTATACTTGACAGCTGGGGAATTGCATTTTTAGAATATTGTATTCAGGTTCCGGCAAACAGAATCGGGCATGAAGTTTACAATGCCGCACAATTAAAAACAATACAAGAGGTAATCACACTAATTGTATTCAGCGTTTTCTCGATATTATACTTAAAAGAACAATTCAAATGGAATTACCTTGTAGGATTTGCATTTATAATTCTTGCGGTATTTTTTATATTCAAAAAGTGGTAACGAAAAACTAAAAACAAGCGGAGGACGGGACTCGAACCCGCGACGTCAACCTTGGGAAGGTTGCATTCTACCACTGAATTACCTCCGCTTACATCGTGTAGTGTAATACAAGAATATAAAATATTCAACATTATTCTAAGAATTCTCCTTTAAGGCAATGTTTTTATTTAACCTTTATTATAAAGTTTTCTTGAAATGGAGGGAACATGCCTAAATTTGGAATACTATTTATAAGTTTATCTATATTTTTTATAATGACGGTATTTGCATTTATACAAACAGCAAAAGCAGAAGAAATTCATTTCAACAATGATATATTTGCACTTAAATACAGCACTCTTTCGCAATTAAATAAGGGATATGAAAATGAGTATTATCTCAAAAATGAAGGCAAAAACAATTGGACGAAAATGGTAGGAATTTACTATTATCCGGAAGTTTCAAATCCTTTAAAATTTGCGGATAAAGAATGCAAAACCATAGAATCTACTGAAACTAATGTTCTTTTAAAATTCATAGAAAACAAAAAGGCAGACAAAGCAGCATTAAGTTACTTGCAAAACGGTTCAGCTAACGGAAAAAACTTTTTTGAATACAATATTTTTAAATACGAAAAACACCCTGATAGTGGCATGATGGCACTACGTTATGCTATCAGATACTTTTTCAAAGATAACAGTGAAATAACAGCTCTTGCACAAAAAGTAAAGGCAGAAAATGATGAATATTTAGAAACGATTATAACATCACCAATTCCGCCGATTATAGAAAAAGAAATTCACGAAAACTAATATTATTTTTCGAATACAAAAATAACACTTCCATCTTTTTCATATTTACCAATGAAATTAAGATTATACAAGCACATCTCTTTGACTGTTATCAAAGCTTTAATTGTAAGCAAATCATTGTAACTGATAAGACCGTATTTTTCCTCATCATTTACAGTATCAGCCAGACCCTCCGGCGTAAATGCGTCTAAATACGTATTTGAAGATATAATAAATTTTTGACCTTTTTTCATCTGTTGGAAAAGAAAAACCAATAGCGCAATATTATTATGAGAAGGTACAGAAGACCCAAAATACGAACGCAATGAATTTTTTCTTTCTTCAAGAGATAATTTATTTAACTCTTTTTCATGCCCTAAAATTCTTTCTGAACGATATGCAAAATCTTTTAATAGACTTAAAACAACTAACTTATCAGATTTTACGTATTTATCTAAAACTTCCTTTCTATTCCAGACAACCACAAAATCACCATCACTCAAATTCTGTGAATTTATCAGCTCTGATACTGCACGAAACCCATCTCGTGGAAGTTTAAATGCAGCATGCGGAGAAAAACATAAATAGGAAATGTTTACGATAAAAAGTAATAACGGGATAATTATATTAATCTTCTTAAAACTCGGAAGCATTGACAACCCAACACCCAACGATAAAAGTATATTTGGCATTGCTAAAGAAACATACCTTGGCAAAATTTTAAAATTCGTAGTCATAAATGCAATTATTTCTGCCGCTAAAAACAAACAGGACGGTAGCAATAACAACAATAAACTCTTATCTCTTTTTACTGCATACACAATAACAACAATTGACAACACAACGGGCATGAATACCAGAGAAATAACATGCCAATCAAATCTTGCAATAAGTGCAAACATGTAATGAACAGGATTATTCAACAATCCCACTAAAACCGGACTAAACAAATCCTGAAGAACAACAAATAATGATGACCAATCACAGTAATAACCATTAATCTGCTCGGTATAATTTTGATAATTATAAAGGATGTACAAAAATGCAGGTAATGATAATAACAGGAAAAGCCCTAATGCACTATTCACAGGAATTAAAGTAGACTTTTCCCGAATTTTGACAAAATAAAGCAGACAAAAAACAGGAACAACATATAAAAATGCAATTTTATAAGTATGAACAACAGCCCAAGCGGTTAGTGCATACATGACACTATAAAGAAATGAAGTTTGCTGTTTTAATTTCAATGCCCAAAATGTCAATAAAGTTATCAGAAAAATTAAAAACGAATAAAGCCTCACTTCCTGAGAGTAATAAATAAAAAAACTATTCAAAGCAAAAATACCGGCACAAAACAACCCGGCTTTTTGAGAATTAAATTCCCGTCCGCAAAAATAAGCAGCAATTACAGATAAAACACCAAAGAAAGCAGAAAAAGCTCTCAAAGATAAGTCGGAAAAAGAAAACATCTTTGCCCACAAATGAAGCAAAACAGGATACAGCGGCAGATGAACATCTGTTTTAAGAGTATATTTTATAACAGACAAAACATCTGGCTGAAAAGCTTCTTTATAAGAAACAAGTTCATCATACCAAAGCCCGCCCGATTTATCCAGACACAAGAATCTGAATAACACGGCAACAATGAATAATCCAACCCCGATAAATAAATGTTTATTCTTCATGCACATCCCCACAACACGTATTAACACGAGAATAATAATTCTAAAATATTAAAAATACTACTACAAAATTGTAATTTATAGAGCCGGAGACGAGACTGTCTTGACCTGCTCGCGTTATACGGGTCTACGGACTTTCTTTTCACAAGCTTTGCTTGCACCAAAGAAAGCTCCTTCGCCCTCTGCTCGCAGGTCGCTCGAACTAAAATGAGTTCTCTCCTATGTCATCCTAACTAATTAAAAAGACCCACCTAAAGGTGAGTCTTCTTAATTAGCGGGAGACGAGGCTCGAACTCGCGACATCCTCCTTGGCAAGGAGGCATTCTACCACTGAATTACCCCCGCTTATCTATTTTCGAGTACTTTTTTATTATTACATGAACATTTTTATTTTGCAAGCACTTTTTTTAATAATTATACTCAAGTTACTCTTAACTTAAATTATTCAAGTTACACGGCTTCCAACTTTGCTTCAGGTGTGTCCAAAGATTTTATATCTATTGAAATCCTATCTTTAAAGGCATGGGTTAATTTATTTACCAAATCATTTGACGATTCAACCCAGAACATGGAGGCTGCCAGAATTTTTGACATGCCGTCTTCATCTTCAACTTTCAGCATTACAGGATCTGAACCCTGATATTCACATAAGATATTTTTCAAGAATACAAGTTCTTCATATTTTAAATCATCTTTTAATTCAAGCGTAAAGATATTTGAATTATCTACAGTTTTAACATTGTCAATTAAAATTACAGGAGCCTCATCATCTCCACGTTTTGAAACCTTGCCGGAAATAATAACACGCTGCTCAGGTTCAAGATACTGACCGTATTCCTGAATTTTTCCGTTAAACGCAATAAGGTCGATTTTCCCCGACAAATCTTCTACCGTAACAAATCGAAGGAACTTGGTCGGATCTTTTTTAGTAGGAATTTGCCGTGTTGCAGTAATCAACCCGCAGATCGTAACTAGTTTTTCATTAGGCAAAGGCATTACCTCTGAAATTTTATGAGTCATTAAAAACGGTAATTTATCTCTGATAGTTGCAAGGGGATGGCTTGTTACGTAAAAACCCAGAAATTCTTTTTCAAAGTTTTGAATTTGACGCTGATCGTATTCCTCATCTGAACCCGATAGCTGGAACTTCGCTTCCTCTATCGCTGATGTATCCCCTAATAGGTCAAACAGACTTCCCTGACCGGATTCTCTTGCTTTAGCCTCTTTGGACGCTGTTGCCGTAATATATTCAATATTATCCCACAACTGCTTACGGCTCTTTTCTATATTTGAAAATGCTCCTGCCTTTATCAAACCTTCAAGAGTTTTCTTATTTGAACATTTTGAATCAAGTCGTTTGCAATAATCATAAATGGATTTAAAAGGACCGTTTGCAGCACGTTCTTTTATAATTTCTTCAATAACAGCCTCTCCAACCTGCTTAATAGAAGCCAAGCCGAATCTAATATTACCTTTATCCGGTGTGAATGTAGCCATGGAAAGATTTATGTCTGGCGGAAGAACTTTTATACCTTTTTTCTGAGCTTCTTCTATATAAAGCTGGGTTTTATCCTGATCACCTGCGACACTGGACAAAAGAGCAGACAGGTATTCTACAGGATAATGGCATTTTAAATATGCTGTCTGATAAGCAACAAAAGCGTAAGCTGCAGAGTGCGACCTGTTAAAACAGTATGAAGCAAATGCTAAAATCTGGTTAAAGAGAGCAATTGCATCTTCTGATGACATGCCGTGCTGCGCAGAGCGTTCGATGAATTTAGTTTTTTGTTTTTCCATTTCATCGACTTTTTTCTTACCCATCATACGGCGAACCATGTCCGCTTGACCGAGTGAATAATCTGCAAGCACCTGGAACACCTGCATAATTTGTTCCTGATAAACAATTGTACCGTAAGTATCTTTCAAAACCGGTTCTAAGAGAGGATGAGCATATGTAATCGCCTGACGACCGTGTTTTCTTTCTACGATATCAGTAACCATGCCGGAATCAAGAGGACCTGGTCTAAATAGAGCAACAAGTGCGCCTAAATCTTCAAACACGTCCGGTTTCAATCTTTTTACAAGATTCTTCATCCCCTGTGATTCAAGCTGGAATACACCATCAGTGTCCCCTGTCATTAACATGTCATATACAGGTTTATCATCAAGAGGAATATCGTTAATTTTAAGTTCAATACCCTGCTGTTCTTTTATTAAATCAACTGTTTTATAGATAGTCGTAAGGTTACGCAAGCCTAAAAAGTCCATTTTTAAAAGGCTTAAAACTTCAGTAACATCGTGCGGCGGATAACCTGTCTGAACGATACCATCCTTTGACGGCTGAACAGGAAGAATATGGTCTAACGGCTCAGGTGCAATAATAACACCTGCAGCGTGCGTACCTGTATTATTTTTAATACCCTCAATCCCGATAGCAAGATCAACAATCTTTTTAACCCCTACGGTTTTTCCTTCCATAGGATCACCTGCAGGAAGCTGTTCATCTTTATCGTACATGCTTTTCAGCTCGGAACCGTCAAACTGCATAGCATCTTTTAGCGTTTTTGCTTTAGGATTTGTTGCCTGTGCAAGTTCAATAGCCGGCTCTATCAAAGAAGCAAGCTTATTACTTTCTGAAAACGGAACTTTTAAAATCCTACAAATACCTTTCAAAGCAGCCTTTGCCGCATAAGTACCAAATGTAATAATCTGGCAAACTTTATCTTCACCATACTTTTGGGTTACATAATCAATAACCTCGCCGCGTCGTTCAATACAAAAGTCGATATCAATATCGGGCATGGTGAAACGCTCAGGGTTCAAAAATCTTTCAAACAACAGTTTATGCTGTATCGGGTCAAGATCAGTAATTTCCAGAGCATAAGCAACAACCGAACCGGCTGCTGAACCACGTCCCGGACCAACCGGAATTCCATGCGTTTTGGCGTAATGAATAAAGTCCCACGTTATCAAGAAATAAGCAGCAAAGCCCATTTGTTCAATTACGCCAATTTCATAATCTATACGTTCTTTCAATTCAGGAGAAATTTCTCCGTATCTTTTCTTACAGCCTTCATAAACAAGATACTCAAGATATGATTCAATGGTATGTCCTGCAGGAACTTTATAATCAGGAAGCGGACTTTTTCCTAGTTCAAGGATTAAGTGGCATTTTTCTGCAATGTCGACAGTATTTTTAATACATTCATCAAAAGTGTCGCTATCCATCCACTTAAAAGAATCTCTTAACTGTTCAGCTGTTTTTACGTAAAATTCATTATTCGGGAAATGAAAACGATTCGGGGCATCTTTATCACTATTTGTCTGCATACACAAGAGAGTATCGTGCATATCGGCGTCTTCACGTCTTAAATAGTGGGAGTCATTTGTAATGACCATTTTTATTCCGAGTTCATTCGCAAGCTTTATTAGCGGAGGATTGGTACGTTTTTGTTCTTCAATTCCATGGTCTTGAAGTTCAATATAATAATCATCTCCGAATAAATCTTTATAACGTTGGGCTGTCGCTTTTGCCGCTTCATAATCATCTTTTAAAAGATTTTGTAAAACCTCTCCACCGAGACAAGCTGATAAACAAATAAGCCCCTCATGGTGTTCTTTTAATATATCAAAATTTATACGCGGATGCATATAACGACCTTTGCACCATGCTACAGAGACAAGCTTTATAAGGTTTGCATAACCGGCTTTGTCTTTAGCAAGCAGAACAAGGTGATAACAAGGATTGTGAAGTTTATTTTTCTCCTCTATATCTCCATCATGAACATAGAATTCACAACCCAATATCGGCTTAACCCCGTTTTCTTTTGCGGTTGTATAAAGCTCCATGTCACCATACATAACCCCGTGGTCTGTTAAAGCTACAGCAGGCATGTCGTTTTCTTTTGCAAAATCTACTAAATCTTTTACTCTTATTGCACCATCCAACAAAGAATATTCACTATGGACATGCAACGGCACATATTGTTTTCCCATAACAACATCATAATTTAAACAAACTTTTTAAACCAGCAAACTTAACTATTCGTTATAATTATTCAAAACCTTCTCTATAAGTTCTCGCATTCTGTCTTTCATAAATTTAGGAGTAACGAGAATACAGTTTTCTCCATACTTCATTAAACGAGAGAGAAGAACATCCGGATCTTCATTCGAATTAACCACAATAAGATTACCATTACTATCATATCCGTTTGAATATTCCCATTCTTTGAGCTTATAGGCTTCAGCAAGCCTTCCTTTCAGTTTATAAACAACGGACATACTTACATTTTGAGTAGATGACAGTGTCGGAAGCTGCTTTATACTTTTTATATTATCTATAGGAATATCAAAAACCTGACGGCTTAATTGATTAAAGACACTGAAACAAACTTTGCGGTTCTGGTATTTTACCTCTTTTGGAGAACAAATAATCGTTGATTCTTTGTCTTCCGTAAGATATAAAATCTCGAGTTTTTTCTTCTCCGAGCATAGTTTTTCACATTCCAAAATCTGATCGTGGAATTTAGAAAAATAAAAAGTTAAATCAGGATGCATATCTATATTAAAAGAAGTTACAACAGACTTAGCAGTTTCATTATACCTCATTTCAACAGCCTTAATAAAGGTTAACAAGGTCTCCTTACTTTTCGCATTCGGAATCATTTCACAGGCAGACTTCAAAAGCTGGACAGCTTTCACATCATTTGCTGTAAAATCAATATTAAAAGGCATATTTAAAAGGTAATACTTATTTTTCACCTTTTTAACTTTTATACCGAATATTTTTAAAGTATTTAAATACTTATTTAAAATAACAGGAAATGTCGAAAGGTTTGCAGATGCTTCTTCTGCAAAAATACTCATTACCTTTGAATATTCAGCGTCATCATTCAAAAGAAGCTTTATCAAAGAAAAAATCTTTATGCAGGAGTCATTATACTTTTCACTCAATCTAGCCATTTATATAACCCTCACGCATCTGTTTTAAAGTTGCAATAACATCATTTTTAAAACTATCAGGATAAAGAACTTTGCAAGCATAACCGAACGACAGAACTCTCTGTTTTATAATAAACGGATTAGAAGTAGTGTTTTCAATTAGCATTTTACCGTTTTTTATTTCAACAAGTTTTTCTTCATCAGTAAGTTTAATTTCATTCGGGTTTGCGTTCAACTCATACC
Organism: uncultured bacterium; assembly: GCA_900554385.1. Lineage (GTDB taxonomy): Bacteria > Cyanobacteriota > Vampirovibrionia > Gastranaerophilales > Gastranaerophilaceae > Scatousia. Next base: position 7,921 of record USHE01000017.1, read on the forward strand.
CAACTGTTATATTTTCAACATTGGTTATGTCTGATTTAAACATTTTAACGCTCAGAACAGATTTTATTCTCGATATCGGGAAATATCCGTACTGCTTATACTCTAACCCTGTTCCGTATAAATAAAACTTATTATTGCTAAGTTCAACTTTATCCGAAATAATTTCAATTTCTTTTTCACCTGAATGTGGAGAATTATATAAGAATGTTATCTGGTCTTTATTTTTACAATGTCTTAGTAATTGTTCTACAAGCTCAGGCTCTATACCTCCAAAGAGAGAAACTTTTGACAACGCAGCTGATAAATCAGGATTTTTAATTAACCCTGCAATCTTTGTCAGAAATTTTTCAAGCATGATTAATTCGTGCAAATCGATATTCTTTGATACTGTTTTATAAACTTTTACTAAACTTTTTATCTGTTCTTCCGTAATTTGAAGTTCGAACGGGTGCGAAACCAGCTTATATTTAGAACCTTCTGCCTTTTTTGTTCTGATTATGTCACACCCGACCATCCTTAAAGAAGTTAAATAAACTCTAAGAGTATCAATAGAGATAGCTTCTTTTATATATTCATGGTTCTTAAAATATTCATTTATTTCATCGTAAGATTTAGGACATTCAAGTAGCAATGAAAAAACAATTAAAGATTTAAACCCGGTAAATGACATCAGGTTATAAGTCACTGTTTTATTTTTCATAAATTCTTTCATACACAAAGCCCTTCTAACTTTTTACTATTCTATAATAAAATCAAGAAAATTTCCAACACTTAACATAAGCATGCTAAAATGTCTTAGTTAGCAATAGTTTTACCCTGTTACAATACTTGCAAATTAAAATTACAACATACTAGAAATGTCAAGTAAAAACTTTTAAAATCGTTACGTAATTTCATTAAATAATCTTCATTAAGATTTGAGAACTTGAATTTTTACTTACTCGTACAGGGGGCATGGTCGATTGTTAAAAATAATTAATTTTTTTTTGCTTGTCAAGAAATTAACTTAGTTTTACATTAATATGTGTGGAGGACAATTACCCACAAGGATAATATAAAGGCTACCAACCCGGGGAGGGCGAGAGAGTAGTTGAGGACAGTTGAAGAAAAAGAGGTGATGGCAGAAAAGTCCTTATGAATAGATTGAAAGAATAAGGGAATTATGAAAAAAGTTATTTTGAGGTGAATTTGAACGATTAGGGATTTTATTTTAAAGGTGATTAGGGATATTTTTAAGTTTAAAAGTTTTCAGAGGATTTTTGGGGATTAAGTTGTAAATAATATTAAAAGTTTGATATTGGATATTTTTTGTCATAAAATTTTAGTGTATGGATGAATTAAAAAGTAAAAAAATTATAGCACTTATGTCAGGCACATCCTGTGACAGCATTGATGCAGGACTTTGTATAGTTGAACCAGATATGAGCTGTAAACTTGTTCAGGGAATAAATTTTCAATACCCTGACCATATTCGTACAAAAATATTTCAGCTTTTTTCCGGAAATGCAACGATTAAAGATGTATGCCAGATGAATTTTGCGATAGGCAAATGCTTCGCAGATGCTTGTAATGTACTTATATCAGAACACGGGAAACCTGATTTCATAGCTAGTCACGGACAAACAATTTACCACTCCCCTAAAAAAGAAAAGCTTGATGGAATTCAATTAAGAAGTACTCTCCAAATAGGAGAAAGTTCAGTTATTGCAGCGGAAACAGGTTGTACGGTTATTTCTAATTTTCGTGAAGCAGATATTGCAAACGGAGGGGAAGGCGCACCTTTAGTCTGCTTTGCAGATGAAAAATGGTTTAAAAAACTAAAGAAGAATGTCGCAGTTCAGAATATTGGCGGGATTTCCAATGTTACAGTAATATCAAAATCACATAAGACTTTTGGTTTTGATACCGGTGTCGGTAATATTATGATAGATTACTGCATGAGCAAATACTTCGGACGAACTTTTGACATGGACGGACAGGTAGCAAATTCCGGTAAAGTTTGCGACAGCTGGCTTAATTGTCTGTTACAAGATGATTACTACTTTAAAAATCCACCAAAAACGACAGGCAGAGAATATTTCTCACCTATGTATATAGAAACTGCACTTAGATTTGCACCGAAAGAACCTGAAGACATTATTGCAACAGTAACCGCACTCACGGCAAAAACAATTGCTCAGGCTTATGAAAGATTTATCTATCCTGAAGTCGATCTGGATGAAGTAATCATAGGCGGCGGCGGAGCTTATAACCCTGCTTTACTTAAATTTTTACGCCACTACTTACCGAAACATGTCAACATAAAAACTCATGAAGATTATGGCATCTCCAATAATTTTAAAGAAGTCATGGCATTTGCATTACTCGGATACTGTACATATTACGGTATTCCTAACAACCTACCTGAATGTACAGGAGCGAAAAAACGAGTTATCCTAGGAAAACTAACAGGATGTTAAATTTGTAAGATATAACAAATTTACACAAGAAGCAGTAAAAACTGTCATGCCGAACTCGTTTCAGCATCTGTTTTATTCAAGACCCTGAAACAAGTTCAGGGTGACGATTTATAAGAAATTTAGTGTAAATATGGTATACTACCGATAAAATTAAAAGATATTAACATTTGTAACGGTTAAAAGGTTTAAGTAGCAATTTAATTATTTAGAGGTTATAACTAATATATAACCAAACATTGATACATCTTGTTACCCCGATAACAAAAAACTTAAAAGGAGAAAAAATGATTAACAAAGTAGGTTCTTTAGGACAAAGATTCGTAAATGCAAGCATGAATTTAGAAGGTACTGCTAACGAAAGATTGGCTAAAATGATGCAAAACGGTGCTAAAATATTTAAAGATGAAGCTTACATGAGTGCTTGAGTTGAATCTCTTGTAGCATCAAAACAACCAATGACAATTCCTGCAAAAGCTGCTGCGGAAGCAATTGTTCCTGAAAATACCATTAACTTCCTTGCGTAGTTAATTTATAATAAAGTTTTTATAGAACTTGGAATGTACCTGATCAAATCGTGAGCTAGAACTCCGTATTCGGTCAGGTCATTTTTTGCGAAATCACCACAGAGCCCGTGCAAATATACCCCCAATTTTGCGGCATAAAAAGGTTCGCACTTTTGAGCCAGCAGACCTGCAATCATGCCGGTTAAAACATCACCGCTGCCGGCTTTTGCAAGCGCACTATTTCCTGTATTATTAATATAAATTTCACAATTCTTAGAACATACAACCGTATTATGAGATTTTAACACAGTAACACAATCGTATTTTTTTGAAATTTCTTTTGCACACAACTCCATATTACAAAGAACATCATCAAGAGAAACACCTAGTAATCTTGAGGCTTCTTTTGGGTGAGGTGTAAGTACACATTTACCTTGTTTGAGCCGAGCCGTAAAGCAATCATTTTTAGACAAAATATTCAGCCCATCAGCATCTATCACACAAGGTAAACCATTTATATTTAAAATTACTCGTCTGAAAATATCGACAGCATAATCAGAAGTAGAAAGTCCGCAACCGACAGCCACAACATCTGACTTTCTTAATTCGTCCTCTAAATTATTCAACGGAACAAATACTATATTTTGAGTCTGGGCTGCAACTGCCTCTATAACACGTTCAGTAGAACATAAAAACGAATATCCACAGCCGACTTTTAATGCTGCCAGAGATGCCAGTAAAGCCGCCCCGGGCATATAATCAGAACCTGCAACAGTGAGAACTTTTCCATAAGAACCTTTATGTGAATCATTCTGCCTTAAAGGCATTTTAAAGTCCATTTTGTCTTATAACCTCATAAGCAACTATTGCCACTGAATTTGAAAGATTTAAACTTCTCTGACCATCTTTCATAGGAATAGTCAAAGCGTTTTTGTCATGCACATAAACTTCAGGAAGTCCGCGAGTTTCCGGTCCAAACACTATGAAATCACCATCTTGAAATTTAATATCCGTATACAAACGTTTTGTTTTCGTTGTCAGATAATAAAAATTAGCGCACTTGTTCGTCTCGAACAATTCCTCCATAGTATCAACTTTATGCAAATCAACACTATCCCAGTAATCTAACCCCGCACGTTTTGTATATTTACTTGATAATGAAAATCCAAGCTTTCCAACAAGGTATAGCGAAGAACCGGTACATGCACAAAGTCTTGCGATATTACCTGTATTTTGAGGAATTTCAGGTTCATATAAAACAATATTTAATTTAGCCATAAAATTTTACCTACTCACTCGCTATTTATCAAAAAGTTTTCCACTTTCAGCAACAACAGGAATTGCTCTGACAACACAGAAAATTATTGCAATATAAGCAAGTATTACAGCAACAGGAAGAATATACGTAAAGAACTGCGGATTTGCAAACGTAAATTCAAACGGAGAATACGCAAGAATAAGCAAAATAAATGCGGCAACTTTAGCCACTGCGTAACTTATTCTCATGAATTTTGATCCGCAGATAAATTTACCCCAGGCTGTTGTTTGCATTGATTTATCCCCGAATGCAGTCATACCTTTCGATAAGGCAACACTTCTGATACTATCTGTTGTAAAAGCTCTTGTTACGCAAACAATCGGGAACCACACTGGAAGCCAGCCCATAGCTGCAAAAACTATCCAGTAAGAAGCTTCGACAATTCTATCACCCATAATATCAAGTACAGAACCTAATTCAGAGGATTGGTTGTATTTTCTTGCGATATAACCGTCAACACCATCCATTGCAAAAGCTATAATAGTTAAACATAATGCCCAAATATAAGCAGAAACTGAATTATAAAACAACAATCCTATCGCAATAAAAGCAATAAAAATTCTGCTTATTGAAACTATATTTGCTGTATTATTCTTTATATCCATATTGTACAACCTCTCTACTACTTCTTAGTTCTTGACAATGCAAAATTCACTTCATCAAGATTTTTTCTTCTGTCACCGAGCATAATCTTTTCAGCCTGCTCTAAAATTGTTGTTACCATAAATCCGTTATCACCATCGGAACGAGCTTTCTTACCTGTTTCACAACAGCTGATAAAATGCTGGCATTCAAGTTTTAGCGGTTCAATTTCAAGATAATCAAGACTTATATTCTGAGAGATATCTTTTTTGAAATTATCGTAAATAACGAGTTTATTTTCCTGAACAGTGTCATCAAGAATTGCCGTCGCCTTAGTTCCTCTGACAAGAAGCTGTACATGTTTTTTAGGAGTAATCCAGCTGTCAGAAATCTGACCAACCATGCCATCTTCAAATTCTATACTGATATGAGTAATATCCATAATATCATTGCGTTCAGAAGAACAGCCGACTGCAGAAATTATTCTTACAGGTTCTTTCCCTGTAACATAACTCATCATAGAAACATCATGAGGTGCTAAATCCCACATAACACTTCTGTCATTTTTAAAGAAATTAACATTTAGCCTATCACTCTGAGCATAAACAATATCGCCCAAGACACCTTCTTCTACAAGCATTTTTAAACGATTTACCGCAGGATGATAGAGTAAAAGGTGACCAACCATAAGAACAAGACCTTTTTCATGAGCAAGTTCGGTTAAATCCTTTGCCTCTTGAGCCACTGTAGAAATTGGTTTTTCAACATAAACATTTTTACCTGCCTCAAGCATAGCTTTAACCACTTTAAAATGAGTATGACTTGGTGTTACAACTGCTACAGATGTTATTTCAGGATTATTAATAATCTCATTAAAATCATTAGTAGTTTTTACACCCGGATATTGTTCACGAACTTTTTCCAAGTTACTTTCGTCCAAATCACAGACAATTTCCAATACATTTAAATTATAAAAATTCCGGACAATATTTCTGCCCCATACGCCACAGCCAATAACAGCTATTCTTTGTTGTTTCATGATTTATCCCTAACCTTTATCTTACTAACTATACTATTATAATACGTTGCGAAACGAAATTTGCAAATATTTAAAAAAGCTTAATCCTTATGACTTTCTAATCTCAGTTGATGCATTTGCTCACAATGTTCAAAGAAAAGTTCCTTATCCTCAGGCGGAAAACATCCTGAAAGTTTTTCAAGAAGCTCTTGCGGGAACTCGGAATCTCTAGCCATATACTCAAGAATATCATCGTCAAGGCGCACTAAATTTTTGTAGTTTTTATAATATATTGATTTACATTCCTGCATAGCTCTATCCGGATTTTCCATAGCCTTTTCACCAAGTTTGTACGTAGTATAATTCCCGTCAAAAAATATCCCTTTGTATTGTTTCATCATAAGACGGATTATCATATCAAAATCCGCTAAAATTTTAAATTTTTCGTCAAAATAATTTTCTTTTTCTAAAACAGAACGTTTAAAAAACATAGATTGACGCGCACACGGCATAACCTGAAAAGCATTATACATTGCCGGCTGGAACAGAAATACAAACCCCTCAGGATGTCTGCAATACGCTGGAGAAAAAGTAAAATCAGCCTGATTTGCTTCCATAAGATTTACGACATCCTGAATTGCCGTAATATCATGGAAATAATCATCTACACTCAAAAAGCAAATATATTTACCTTTTGCTCGCATTATACCTTTATTGTATGCATTAATCTTACTGGTATCTTTTTCTGAGAAAAAATTTATATACCCTTTTGTTTTGTATTCTTTCAACAAAACATCAGTTTCATCGGTCGACGCACCATCTATAACAATATGCTCAATTTCAGGATAAGTCTGCTTATCCAGCAAATTCACCTGAAGATAAAAATCGTCCGTCTGATCTTTATCAATAATATTTAATGTTGTTGTAATAATAGAAACTTTAGGGTCCATGAAATCTTCTCCTTAAATACCAGTATAACACGCTCAAACCAGTTAGCCCAATTGTAACAAGATGTAAATTTCTTACAAAAAATCCAACAAAAATTTTTATTATGAGTTAATCTGTGTACAGGTTTATTAGGAGTTTATAGTAGTTTAGGAGGCTGATATGGATAAATCATCCTTGACGATTAATCCTGCGGTTACGACGGTAGCTACCGGCGGAGCTATTGGAATGCTTGCGGGCTGTATAGCAGCTCCGGAAAAATATCCGTTAAAAAAATTACTGGTAGCAGACTCCGATACTTTCGATGAACTTTTTCCAAAGAAAAAAATGAACGCACTACAGCTTAATTCTCTTGAAAAATTAAAACAAGCAGCAAAAGAATATCTTAAATCCGGGAAAGAAGAAAGAGAAAACGTAAAACTTGCGGCTATAGAGTTTAACAAAAAATTTAAAGCCATCCCAATTAACGAAACTCTTAGTCAGAATTTACTTAATAAAAAAAATTATCTAAAACAAGTTGCCGAGGACAATAATTTTGTTCTCATCAGGCAATATTACACCCGCACGAGAGAGCTTTTACTTCAAGACTTAGACAATTCGTTTATGCGCGAATACTACAATAAAATAAAAGAACAGTTAAAACTTGCAAAAAACAACCTGAAACAGCCAATTGAAGCTTACAGAAATATTGTACGAGAAACGTATACTGCAAGACTTAAAAACATGAAAAATCTTCCAAACCACGGAATAGAAGTAAAGCAAGCTTTTGAAGAAATGCAAAAAGCACTCGCCGTAAAAAGAACGGTAAACGCAAATAAATTGTACGAATTAGTTAATCGAACAGAACTTACGAAAGCTTATAAATCAGTAATGAAATTTCTACCTAAAGCGAGAACCCGTGCAGCCGCTAACGGCGCAATATTACTATCAACACTGACAGCATTGGGGATTATCTTCTTTAATCCGTCACCCCATAGTAAATCATAGGTAGAAATTGAGTTGGAAATATTATTTTCAACTCTTTTCTTTGATTAATAGAAATTGTATACTGCACGCAGGATATATTCTTCAACCATCTTCTTGTCTGCAGGAGAAGTTTTAGCATCATTAATCATAATATCAAATGCATAGGTTTTTCCACTTTTAGAGGTAATATAACCGGTAATAGCACTTACATCCGACAGAGTTCCGGTTTTTGCCCGCAGATTGTCTTTAAAATACAACATTCTGTTTTCTAAAGTTCCTTCGCCAGCAGTAGGTAAAACACCTTTAAAAAGTTCAAATCCTGGCATTTTTGCCAAGGCAACGAGATAATTTGTCATAAAATCAGCACTCATCAAATTATTTTTTGAAACACCGCTTCCGTCAACGATTTTTATATCACTATAATTCACACCAATTTTCTCGCAAAAAGCCTGAAACATTTTTACAGACGCAGAGATTGAACCCGTATTTTTTACATATTTTCCGCCCGCTATTTTAAAAACAGATTCAGCAGCCATATTATTGCTATTTTTTAGAATATCAGCCACCGCAAGTTTTATAGGATGCTTTACTGATGACACTAGATAAACATTCTGCGCTGGAAGTTTCTTCTGAGAAAGATTACCGACATAGTCAATTTCAGCATCATTTAGGG
>USHE01000018.1 GCA_900554385.1 uncultured bacterium
TAGCGCATATACATTCTCGCCAACACTCCGGCAAAAATATTTGCTTCATCGCCGCCTGCACCTCCGCGGATTTCCAGCATAATATCTTTATCATCCATAGGGTCGCGAGGAAGCAGCAATACTTTCATTCTTTCTTCGTATTCTGGAATTTTTGCTTCATTTTCTTCTATTTCGGCTTTTATCAAAGCTTTCATTTCGTCATCGTTCTCTGAATGAAGCATTTCTTTTGCATCAGAAATTGCATCGGTCGCTTTCTTCCAATCATAATATAAAGCGACTGTTTCTTCCATTGATTTTCTCTGTTTTGATAAGTCACGGAATTTGTTGTAATCCTGAATTACTGCAGGGTCTGAGAGTGTTTCGCCCAGTTCAATGTATCTCTTTTCTATTTGTAATATTTTGTCTAACATATCTTTCATACCCTGATTATAGCAGGAACAAAAATTTTTTCAAATAAGCTATATACAATTTTTATTTGTGGTAAAATTTTTGCGGAGGTTTACTTATGCCGCAGAATTATGGAATAGCTTTATTGATAACTTTTTTGGCAGGGCTTGCTACTGCAATCGGTGCGGGTATTGCCTTTATCGTAAAACGAGACAATATGAAAGCTCTTTCTATAGGGCTTGGGTTTTCTGCCGGAGTTATGATTTTTTTATCATTTGTGGATATCGTTCCTGCAGCCGCAGAAATGCTTAAGTCTGTTTTTCCGCATAAGTACAATTGGATTGTTTATTTAAGTTTTATTATTGGGCTTATTATTGCAATCCTTATAGATTATTTTCTTCCTGATCACGTAGATGAGGACGAGTTATTGAACCCTGATATGCCTGCTAAACATAACCACATGATTAAACACGCAGGTCTTTTGACTGCCGTCGCAATTTGTGTTCATAACTTCCCCGAAGGTATGGCAACTTTTATGACTTCTACGCAGGATTTAACTCTGGGGCTTTCTGTCGGGTTGGCGATTGCTATCCATAATATTCCGGAAGGAATTGCGGTTGCTCTGCCGGTTTATCAGGCTACAGGGAAAAGAAGATATGCGATGCTTTATGCGGCTTTGTCCGGCGTTTCCGAACCGATTGGAGCTGTTATAGGTATGTTTTTGTTACAATTGTTCCTCCCGCAAATTATGGTCGGGGCATCTATGGCGGCTGTTGCCGGTATTATGATTTATATTTCATTCGATACGCTGCTACCGCTGGCTAAAGAGTATGGAAATTGGCACTTGTCAATGATAGGTATTGTTTCAGGTATTCTGTTTATTTGGACAAGTCTGTTATTGATGCCGTAGATTTTTGTTATGGAGTTTTTGAAAATGAATTTATCAAATCTGTTCGATTTAGGAAGAAATCTTTATTCTATGCCTTCTTACCTGTCAAAATCAGGAAAAGCTTTAGTACCTTTGAGATACTTTTTTGAGTTGACGTATCGTTGCAACCTGCAATGTCCATATTGCTATGTCGGGGATGACAGAATGAAAGATGAATTAACAACACAGGAGTGGTTTAATATTATTGATCAAATCCCTTTTTATTCATTTGTAACTCTGGTTGGTGGAGAACCGTTAATCAGAAAAGATTTTATTGATATTCTAATGAAAACTGCAAAAAAAACTATGGGAAAGCTTAATGTTGTTTCTAACGGGATTCTGATTAATGATGAAATTATTGATGCGTTTATAAAAAGCCGTATGATGCTTTTGTCTGTTTCGCTTGACGGTTATGGCGAAAATCACGATAAAAATCGTGCAAAAGATGGTATTTGGGATAAAATTATGGATAATTTTGACAATATGAATTCCCGTGAAAAACGCCCGATGATTGACATTAAAACGATTGTTCTTGAAAATAATCTTGATGACTTGGTCAAATTATATAAATTGTGCGATGAAATGAAATTTAATTTTCTTTCTATATCGTTTTTACGTAATAATAATTTGAAACAAAATTCAGTGTTATTTGACAGTTTTGTACCGGAATTCAACGAGAATTATCCGATAGAAAAATATTTTGATATGGAGCATTTTAAAGAGGTTTACAAAGAACTGGAAAGCCTTAGTGCTAAGTCAAAAGTTAAGATAAGATTTTCCCCAAAGTTTGAATATTCTAAAAATCCGCTTGCAAAAATTGAAGAATTTTTTAGTTATCCTGCGAATAAACCTGTTCAGGAAATTTATAAACCTTGTATGTATCCGTATTCTAATATGATGATTACTCCGGCGGGGGATGTTTATCCGTGTCTTTCTCAAAAAATCGGCAATGTGAAAGATATGAGTATTAAAGAGGTGTTTAATCTCCCTCATTACAGATGTTTTAGAAAAAACTTAAAAGCAACAAAGGTTTTCGGTGCCTGCCAGATGTGCTGCGAATTGTGCGTGAAATAGTTACCATGGATAATCGTTTTTAAATTCAAATCCGTCATACATCAAAAGACAGCTGCATGTTTGTGGATCTGTCTTACAGGCGGACACAAGGTCTTTTCTTTTCCCTGACAGCGAAACTGTTCCGCCGGTTTCAGATTTATGATTGTCGCAGGTTATATAATGAAAGTTTTTGTTTATATCCATTCTAAAGCTAAATATGTCCATTCCTAATGTGTTTGGCTTTTTATATCCGTTTGTATCAAAACGGATGTGCAGTGTCATTGATGTTGTATTTCCCGTTTCGGAATTTACACCGCCACCTGTTATTGCTATTATCATGCTGCCATCTCCAAATATGTAAAGTACATTTTGTTTTGTAAGATTTATTCCGCCGTAACATGCATTCGGTTTTTTGCAGAAGTTGTATTCTCCTGAACATTTAGCATTGCTGTTTCTGCAATTTTTTACAATTATCATATAATTCATTATATATTTATCAAACCAATTATATAGGGATGTAGAATCGTGATATTTTAGTGTTTCATACCAGTATTGCGGTTCTCCGTTGTCTGCAATCGAACGCGTTATTGCCTGATTAATTGCTGAATTAAATTTTTTTAACCTTGCCGATTTGTCTTTCTTTTGTAATTTGTTCGTTAGTGAGGGCAGAGTCATAGCGGCTACAATTCCGATAATGCCAAGTGTAATCAGTGTTTCAGCAAGTGTGAAAGCTTTTATTTTCATAATTTCTTCCTTATTATAGTTAATAATATATTACTATAGTAGTTATAAAACTACTATAGAGGATAGCAAGCTTATTGTCAATAATATAAGATTAGAAAATGCAGAAGGATGATTTTCTTAAAGAGTTAGGATTTGCAATTAAAATGAAACGTATGCGGCAAAAAATTTCGCAGGAAAAACTTGCCGAACTTGCAGATTGCAGTCTTTCGTATATTGGATTTGTCGAACGCGGAGAAAAAAGTATATCGCTTTATAACTTTTTAAAAGTCGCGAAAGCTTTGAATTTGGATATCGGTGACTTTTTAAAATGTTTTTTGAACCCATGAAAACATGGGGATGTTTATATGGCGGTTGAAATGACGTCTTTTCTTATTTTTAAAATGCGTTATACTGAATATGTAATCGGTTAAGGCTCAAACCCTCGATGGTAAAGCTGTTTGCCGATAGCTACGCAGGGATGAGGTTTTATGTGTATGGGGTATATACATTGCTGCGGAGGGCTGCGTAAGACTAAGTCTTACAAACTCGTTCCGCGGGATAATTTTGTGCTGTCAGAATTAGATGTCTTAAAAAAATGTCCAGTGTGCGGGCATTTTGTTGTTCAGCTTACCAGAGTAAGTGATAAAGATGAAATTTCTACGGTGAGAAAAGTTAATGCCAAGGCCGAACGCTTTTTTAATTCTCTCAAAAAATTTATTCTTTATGAAGATGTTCAACAAAAAATGCCTCGTACCGGATATGGAAGATTCTATTTGAATTATAACGAATTTGGAGTGCGTAAAAGATGTTATTCAAATCTGAGTGCCTTGAAAATCGGGTTATATGAAAATAAAGACTTTAGTAATAATCTACAATCCTTTTAAATTATCTTACTCTCTTAACGGGATGAAATTGCTTCATCCCTTTTTATTAATAAATATTTAAGAAGGAAATATTATTAAAAAAATAGCCATGTGGCGTTTATGCTTTATGTATTATTAAATTAATAAATACGCCGGAAGGTATATAAAAGGGAAGATGAAATGAAACTGACACCAAAGGAAACGGATGTTATAACTTTGGTTGCATCGGGTTACTCGGATAAAGAAATTTGCGTAAAAATGGAGATTTCTTACAGTACTGTAAGAGATTATATTGATAAAATTGTTTTGAAAATGCAGGCAAGAAACAGAACCCATGCAGCTATTTTATATGCACAGAAAAACTCGCAATGGCTATGCAGTATCAGGTAAGTAAATTTTTTGGAGTGCTATGAAAAGAATAATTATTCACTGGACAGCCGGATTATATTTCCCGACTGAGCTTGAAAAAAACTATTATCATTTTTTGATTGACAAAAATGGCAAAGTGTATGAGGGCAAATTTAAGCCCGAAAATAATTTAAGATGTGTTTCAGGTCATTATGCCGCGCATACGGGCGGAGGCAATACCGGTTCTATAGGTGTTTCTCTTTGCTCAATGTATGGTTATAAAAGTCCTAAAAGCTGCGGGAATTATCCTATTACAAAAAAGCAGTTTGAAGCGGCTATGGAGTTTTGTGCAAAATTGTCAATCAAATACGATATTCCAGTTAACCCTAATACTATTATGACTCATTATGAGTTCGGGCTGAATCATCCTTCAACTTCCAGTGCCGGAAAAATTGATATTTCGTATATTCCACCTTATCCGTGGGTAGATAAGGCCGATTCCGGCAAGTTTATCAGGTCAAAAATAAAATGGTACAGGCAAAAATTACAAGGAGAATAAAATATGGAAATTTCCTACTATAATCTTTCCGGCGGGATTAATCAGGCTTTGACTAAGACTGAACTCGGCAGTGATACAAAAAAAATATACTGGACGGATTCTGAAAATATTGAAATTCTGCAAAATCGTGGAATTATTAAGCAGAAAGGAAATACCAAATTTTTAGAATTACCAGAGCAAGAGGCTGTTACCGGATTGGCTGAAATGAGGAGTGGTCGGTTTTTAAAGCTTGTTATTACGACTCTTTCCGGAAAAATTTATGTTTATAATTATAGCAGCCAAAAGCTTGTTAAACTTGAAAAAACTATTACTGGGCAAAATCCTGTTTTTGCAAATTTTCTTGACGGTGTTCTTGTATCAAGTTCTTCAGATTCTCTATTTTACATAAAAAATAACGATAATAATGAGATTGTTGAGTGTAATCTGAAAGATGATAAAGAAAAACCTGTATATAGTGAAGTTTTAGCTGTTTATAACGGACGGGTCTGGGTTGCATCAGGAGCTGTGCTGTATTACTCGGCTCTTGGAACTTACGATGATTTCTCAACACCTCAAGATGCAGGTTATATCAGAAACTTTCATACAAATACGGATTCTGTTACAGCCTTAAAGCCTTATAAAGAGTATCTTGCAATTTATAAAAAAAGTGAAGTATACCTACTGACTGGTATGAATGAAAATGATTTTACAATTGTTCCATTCGCAAATAAAGGAGCATATTCTTCAAAGGGTATTGTTAATGTCGAGAATAAACAATACTTCCTTAGTAACGGTATCTATGCTCTGGAACAGGTTGGAGAATTAAACCAAATTCAACTCGGTTCAGAAATTTCTAAAAATATCAGGGAAGAATTTAAAAGTTTTAATGAAGTGAAAATGCCTGAAGCTTTAAGTTTGCATTACGAAACTAAAAGTCAGGTTTGGTATTTCTTTCCTTATAGTGATGATAATTTCTTCCATGTTATCTGGATTAATGATTATTTGAATAAATCCTGGTATAAAAGAGTTGTTCCGCAGAATATTACCTGTGCGTGTTTGTTTAATGATTATATTTTGACTGCAGACGATAAGGGTAAAATTTATAGGGAAGATTATGGCAGTACCTTTGACGGTGTTCCGATAAATTTTTTGTGGAAATCTCCATTTCTTTCTTTAGGGGCAATACATCACAGAAAAATTATTGATGAATTTTATTTTATTTTGGATGAAGCCTATGATAACAAGTTCGATTTTTCTGTCTATAAGGATTATGACAGTGAATACTGCGATGATGCGGAAAAGATTTATTCTGTGCATTTTGAACATTTGATTTGGGCTGATGATGAGATGTCGGACAAGCTTCCATGCCACTGGGCTAAGGATGATGAAAATATTCCGATATGGCCTGTCAACAGAGATACCCTCGAAAAAGCGGAAATCTCAGAGTCGAATTATTCAGTCCAATTATGTATAAGCGGAACTGCTTCTGACGAATCGTGTGCGATTATCGGAATTCAGTTCCGTGAAATTTATAACGATGATTAAAGCACCACTTTGAAAATATTTATATTAATTAACAAGAAAGGACAAAAATTATGAGTACACACACAACAAATTCTTACTCAGCTTTCATTCCGGAAATTTGGAGTCAAAAATTAAATTCAATGCTTCAAAAAGAATGCGTAATGCTTCAATGCGTTAACAGAAATTATGAAGGTGAAATTAAAAATCAGGGCGATTCTGTGAAAATTATTACTCCAGCTGCTGTAAGTATTGCAACTGTAGGCAGCGGGAATATTACTTATGATGAGCTTGAACCTACTGCAACAGACTTGATTATTGACCAGAAAAAATTCTTTGCGTTTAAAATTAACGATGTTGCACAAGTTCAATCAAATGCTGATATTATGGAAGCTCATCTTGAAAATGCTAAAAAAGCCATTGAAGAAGTTCAGGATTCTTATTTGTTGTCACAGCACGCTTCTGTTGATACTGCTAATGTTGTCGGGTCTGATTCTGAGCCAATTACATTAGATAAAACAACAATTTATTCTCAATTTGTAAAACTTGCATTGTGCTTGAAAAATTCAAATGCAGTTTCTGCAACAAAACGTCCTTGGGTTGTGATTAATCCAACGATTGAATCTTATCTTCTCCAAAGTTCTGAATTCATTGGCGCACATAATGTTGCGGATGAAACTTTAAGAGAAGGTGCAATAGGTAGAATTGCAGGCATGGATGTTCTTGTCAGTACAAACTTGACAGATGTTGGCGGCAAATATTATGTTCTGGCAGGCACTAATGATGCAATTACATTTGCTTCCCAGTTGGCTAAAATTGAAAGTTTACGAGATAAAGACAGTTTTTCTGATTTAATCAGAGGTCTATTCCTGTATGGTGCTAAAACAGTTCAACCAAAAGCATTGGCTAAAATGGAAGTTAAAGCTGCATAATTGTATTTGCAAGACCAGAACCTATGAGGCAATGACCTTTTGATTTCCCCGAAAAGTACCTTTAATCCTTTAAAAAGTCCTTGTTTTATCGGGATGGTTTAAAGGTACTTTCTAATGAAAGGATAAATATGTTTAAACACGTAAAACAAGCAATAAAAAAGCTTGCACAAAATGCTGTAGAAAAGGCTGAAAAAACTCTCGGCAGTTCAAACGGACAGTTAAAAAAGAAAATGGCAATAGAATATGTGACTTCAAAGCTTCCGGTGCCGGAAATTTTTAAAAGCTTTGTTTCTGTAATTTTGTCGGGCTTTATTGATGATGCAATTGAATTCGCAGTTGAATGCATGAATTCATGGACTCGTAAAACAGATGGAGAATGTTATGAATAATGAACAAATACAAAATATTTTAAAAGGCGGTTCGTCTTATGCCGATAATCGTCAAATGCTGCCGCAGACAGGTAGCAAAATCTCTCAACAGCCGTTCCCGATGTGTGATGTAAAGAGTATTGTCGCTAATGATATCCAAAGAATTCAAAAACTTGTGGATGATGGTGTAATCGACAATACGCAAGGACAATATTTAGTGAACTATGTAATAAATAAGGCGTATGACATGGTTAATAACCAAAATACGGGAGAGGCTCAAGTTCAGCCGCAGAAAAATAATGCATTTGCAGAGTTTGAAGCTGAAAATGCCGGATTTTTTAACAAAGACGGCAGGGCAGAGGTGTTGGAATATCTGAAAAACTCAGGATTTGACGGTGATAAAGACGAAATTTCCTTAATATCTAAAATGATTGAAAAGCTTGAAAATGGAGCAATCGACAGATATTTAAAGCAATCCGCTCACGAAAAGACGTTAAATAGCGAAAACGAACTCGCAAAACAGAGATTGAGAGCTAATGCTCAAAACTCTAATTTTGATGATGTCAAAACAAGGGCCTTTACCCGTGAGCAAATCGGCAAAATGAGTGGTGCTGAATTTGCCAAGTATGAAAAAGCGATTATGGAACAGCTCCGTAAGGGCTTAATTAAATAATTGTGCAAATTTCCTGTGTATGCAGCGGTCGTTTAGACCGCCTGCGTGTACAGGGTTGGAGGCTTACTAGATTTGTGGAAGGATATGATATGAATTATTTTGAGTTAATAAATAAATGTCTTGTTGAATTGAATTACAAACAGGTTTTTACATTTTCCGAGTTGACAAAAAATGAACATTTAAAGCTTAAAAATATAATAAATATGTTAAATACGGAAATTTGTAATTCTGAAAAGTGGAATTTTCTTTTGCGTAAAACTGAATTTAAAATCAAAAAAAATGCATCGGAAATTCAAAATCCAATTAAAGGGAAAATAGCACTATTTCGTATAGACGGCAAAAAATATGAATATTTTGATGATTTTGAAAAATTCTTTATAAATGCACAGCCGCCTTATACTTATACGACCTTTAATGACAAACTCTTACTCCCTGCTTTTGAAGAAGAAAAGGCTGCTGAAATTGTGTATTATACTTCAAATTATGCAGTCAGCTCTGATGGGGTGGAAAAAACATTACTGGAAGCAGAAACTGATAGTTCCGTAATTCCTGAAATTTTTGCAGAACCTGTTTTAGTTTATGGAGCATGTATGCGGTTAAAAGGTAATCCGCAGCACATAAGATTTAGTTACTGGCTTTCGATGTATAAAGATGCTTTAGCAAATCTGCGTTCTAAGTATGGCGTGGATGCCAATGCTTCTCCGGATATAGTTTTGCATAGAAAATAATTAAGCTGCTATAAGAAGTAACGCTGTAGTTGTAAGGCATAAAAAAAACAGGAAGTTATTTTTCATTCCCCCCTGTTAAGATTTACACTAGCCGAAATATAAATAGCATGTTCATTATAGCACATGATGGGCAAAAATACAAATTATGATAAGAAATGTTAATAATTTATAACCAATGAAAAGACTAACTAAACAACAGAAAATTTTTATAGATGAATACATAAAAACCGTGGACGGAGAACTTTCTGCGAAAAATGCAGGGTATAAAGGGTCAAATTTAAAGGAAACAGCAAACCGGCTTCTTTCAAATGATTTGATTATTAGGGAGATGAACATACGTTTGAAAGGTCATATAAATTCATTGCGGGTTGATAAAGGTTATGTAATTCAGAAACTTTTACAGATTGCGGAGTTTTCTCTTGAGGAAGAAGATATTACTGATAAGGATGGAAGTTTTACTGGAAAGAAAAAACTTCGGGATACTTCTGCTGCTCTAAAAGCTCTGGAAAGTTTGTGTAAATATTTAGGCTTTAATTCAAAGTTTGAGGAGGGGTATCGTCCCGCAAAGATTATTACAATATCAAATCTCGATGATAGCAAAATTTAATTAGGAAAGGGAATATTTTATGAAACATAAAGACGAAGATATGGAACAAGTTCTTCTTAATAATACCTCATTGGATGAACTTATAAAAATGAAGATAGAAAATGAATTTCAATCAGAACTAGAAAAAGCCCAAAAAAAGCCGGAAAAAACGCTAATAAATGCTATTTCTCAAGTTCCAAAACCGTTGATATTTTCAAAGCAATCGGTGTTTAAAGTTTTTAACCGTAATACAAAAACAGAAACTTATATAAACGGTGTTCAAGCTGAGGCGATGCTTGGTATTCAAAATTCAGTCAGAGAAAAAATATATAACGGGGAACTCGGAGCATTTACGACTGATGATGCTTACGTAAAGTTTGAGTATGTATATGCTGAAGTTTAAACCTGTAATTTTAAACAAAGAAAAAGGGGAGTTCCAAAATCTTGAATATATTCCGCAGGTTATGTTTTTGTATAAACGTTGGGGAAGATTTCTAAAAGATGATTTCGCACTGCAGGAGGATTCTTTTTATGAATACTTTATGGATTTGTTGGAAGAACTAGCCCCATATTTCTGGGTAATACTTTGTGGAAGTGAAGTTGCAGGTTTTGTTTATCTTGAAAATTTTGTCGGTAATTCTGAGAATTTGTATTCTGCCGAGGTTTCGACTTGTTTTGATAAAAAGTTTTGGGGCAGGTTTACTTATTATGCTGCGCTTGTGTTTTTTGATTTCTGTTTTGCAAACCTCGGGCTTAAGAAGATTAAAGCGTTAATATATCCTGAAAATTTCAGGGTATTAGGGCTTTTGAAGCGTGCGGGGTTCAAAAAAGAAGGATTTTTGAAATCTGAAACGATGCGATTTGGTAAACCTCAAGATATTGAGGTTTATTCCTTGTTTAACAGTATTTATAGATAGGAAGGGGTCAAAATGGAAATAACTAATGATGATTTAACTTTTGAGATAAAGCCGGAAGACGAATTGCTTTTGGTAAATGATATTTCTCAAAGATATGATAAATATGAGGATTACAGAATACAGCAGTTATCTGATATAAAGCAGTTTCGTGATGCTATTTTAATCCATTCGTGTCATTAGTTAAACGTCTGGGTATGTAAACTTGAGCTTCCTTATATATATGAGCTTGCGCAGACACTCAAATCTCATATTAGCGAAAATTTGTATTCACATCCTGACGCAATGTTTGATGTATCAGGTACAACTCCGCAGACGCAGGAATATGCAAATCGCCAGAAAGCTATGCTTGTTAATACTTTTGAACAAATGAATATTGAAAATGAATTGGAAAAAGTTATTGACAGTATAGTGGAAACCGGAGAATGTACCCTGTTTGTCGGCTGGGAAACTGTGATTAAACAGGTTAGGCGGGCAAAGACCATTGAAGAAGAAATAAAAAATCCTGATGGTAAACCTTTTGTTCTTGAAGATAAAGTAGTTTACGATAATGCGAAAGTAAAATTTATTAAAGCAGAGGATTTTGTCTTTGATAAATCAAACAGAGATAAATGGGATAGCTGTGCGAAAATATACAGAACCTATGCCACAATTGACGAGGTTTTTTGCGACAAGTCTAATAATCTTTTAACTAAAGAAAAACTGGAAGTGCTGAAAGGAGTGGTGGCAAAAAAGAAAAATCGAAATGATGAAAAAGGGCAGGACGAATATAATCTGGAAATTTTGGAGTTTTGGGGGGATATAGAATTATCGGATGGAAAAGTTTTGAGAAATCGTCTTATTACAGTTGCGGGCAGACGAGAGATTATACGTTTTGAAGCCAATCCGTTTATTATAAATCCTTTTATACACGCAAATATTATAGAATGCCCCGCAACAGGACGAGGAATTTCTCCGTTGAAAGTTGCCTTGGTATTAAATAATATCTCATCAACAATATTGAATAAACAAATTGATGCACTTGCCTTAATGATAAACCCGCCATATCTTGCGCCGAAAGGATGTTTTAAAGGACAGCAGGATGTTCGTCCGGGGAAGATTATTGAATATGATGCGGCTTTAATGCCTGCAGCACCGACCCCTTTGAGTTTTGATAAAGCAATGCAGGGCTGGGAATTTTTGAACTATTTCAAGTCTACAACAGAAAGTGCTACGGGAATTTTCAAAAACATGTCAGGAAATTTACAGCAGGTTCAAAGGACAGCCACAGAACTTAATTATTCTGTAAGCGGGCAGGAAGCAAGGTTAAATATGATGCTGGATTCAATTAACAGAAAAATTATTATACCTATGGTTGAAAAAACTGCTGAAATTATTTCAAACTTTAAGCTTGGCGAAGATCTTATAAGAATAGATGATCACGGTAAATTTGTATTTGCCCCGATAAATGATGAAGTCAGAAATTCTGCTTATATCTATAGATATGGAGATAGAAAGGCAAGTTTTGAAAGAAAATTAAGGCTTAAGGAAATGTTTGATGTCGTTAAATCCTTTGCGGAAGTTCCCGTAGTTGCCGAGCAGATAGATTGGCTTGAATGTTTTAAATTCGCTCTGGAGCAATATGGAATTGAAAATTCAAACAATTTTATAAAAGGTCAATAAGAAAGTTGTTATGGAATATAAACTTTTAAAAGCACAGCGAGAATTTTTGGAAATTCCGCACAATTATTCAATGGATGTTGCGGTATATCAAGGCGGATATGGATCCGGCAAAACTTTTGCCGGATCTTTGCTTGGTATTCTTCTGGCCTTGAAATACCCTGGTATCCGCGGGCTTGTTGGTGCGCAAACGTATACTCTTGTGCGTGATACTACTTTGCAATCTTATTTTGAACATCTAGAAAATATCGGTTTTACAGACGGCGTAGATTATGAGTGGTCGTCGTCGTTGCAAAAACTTACTTTCAAAAACGGTTCTGAGATTTTATTCCGTCATTTTGATGAGCCGAATAAGTTGAAATCTCTAAATTTGGGGTTTGTCGAGATTGAAGAAATGTCGGATATTCCTTATGATACGTTTAAAGTTTTGCTTTCTCGTATGCGTCAGAGGGTTAAAAAGACGTGGAAAAATTTTACTTATAGAATTTTTGGGCATACGAATCCAGAAATGCAAAGGGGATGGGTTTACAAGACTTTTGTTGAAAATCCTGCGCCAAATTATCGTTTAATATCTGCACCGACAACTCAAAATATTTATTTGCCGGAAGGTTTTTGTGACGAGCTGAAGAAAATTTATGATGAGCAGTATTACCGAATATTTGTTCTTGCTCAAAACGGAGAATATAATAACAGACTCGTTGTTAGAGGTTTTACCGATGAAAATGTGAAAGATATAGCATATCAGCAGGAAATGGATTTGCATATTTCCTGTGATTTTAACGTTGATCCTATGTGTTGGGTTTTTGCCCATAAGACCGAGGACAAAGTTTTTTATTTTGATGAAATTGCTATGGAAAACACTACAACCTCAGGTGCATGTGATGAATTTTGCAGGCGTTATCCTGCTCATAAGGGAAAAATTATCATAAACGGAGATGCTTCAGGGGATAACCGCAGCTGTACAAGCGAATATACAAATTATGTAATAATTAAAATAAGGCTTCTTCAATACGGTTATGATGTGGATATAAGAATAAAAGCCTATAATCCCCCGATAAAAAACCGCATTGCTGCATTCAATGCAAAAGTACGAAATGCCGATGGGGATGTTTGTCTTTATGTTGATGAAAAGTGTGAGAAACTTCTCTATAATATATATAATCTTCGTTATAAAGAGGGGACTTCCAGAATAGATATTCCGACATATCAGCAGATAAAGCAGACTCACGAACTGAAATTTCTATCACATCCAATGGATGCGGCATCTTATCTTGTTGATTTTTATTGGCCTATTACATTGTAAAGGAATATTTTATGGAACAAATTATGCAATATGCACCTATTATTGTAGCGGTAATGATTTTTTTAATTCAGCAGAGGGTTGTTGTTACACCGGAACAGCTGGAGAAAAAACACCGGGAAATTATCGAAGATGTAGAAGAACGCTTTGTTTCAATTCATAGTTTTCACGACTTGAAGGAACAGTTTTCAGAAATGAAAGATAAAATAGACAAAATTTACGATTGTGTTATCCAAAATAGTATGTAAATATTTGTAACATAATTTTTCATATTTTCTAAAGTTTTCACCTGAAATGACCGTAAACATGAATACTAGGACTACATGTTTACTAAGAAAAACGAAAGGAAAGCGGAAACTCAATGGGATTGGCAGCATCACAAGCAAGATTTTTAGCCATAACTTCCAGAAAGAACAGTTGTGAATTTCAGTCTATGCAAATTGCACAACAGAAGCTTTCTTTGACACGTGAACTGGAAGCTGCAACTCAGGATTATCAGGAAGCTTTAAATACAACAAAACTGATATGGGATCCGGACGGTTCAGGTGCGACTCCGTTTGACTTATCGTACAATTTATTAATGTATCCGTCAGATGTAAATGACTATGTACCATGGATGCTTTCCCGCAGGGACGGAAAGATTGCATTAAACCCTGATATGGCAAGGGCTGCTAAACTTGCCGGTATTCCTGAGGGCGGAACAAATGTTACAGGTCAGGCTAAAAGAGATTTATATGACGCATTCATTACCGCAATGGTAGGCTGCGGCGGCATGTCTGAAACATCGGCAGCTAACTGTCGTCTTATCGGCTTGCAAGAACAAGTCGGTATTGGCGGTATATTGATGAATAAAGCTGAAACTTCTGAAATGACAATTACCAATATGATTAACTATATTGATATTGCCGCAAGTAAGCTTAATAACGGTTCTGATGAGGAACGTAAGCTCGCAGATCTTTTGACTTTCTCATTCCCACAGGCTAAAGTTGAAGATAAGAAATGGGTTAATACTCATGAAAGCCCTCATTTTTCTGAAACGCTAACTTCGTCATCAATGTATTTAACAATTAACGGTAACAGAGTATCAAATGAAAAGGCCCCGATTAATTTTACTCTTGCTGATTTGTTGAATGAAAATGTAACCATTGTATTTACAAATGAAAAAAATAGTAAAGGCTTCTTTAAACGAATAGCGTCTGCTGTAAAAGATTTACTTGGTAACGGTTCTTCTGTGTGCGGCGGTAAGGCTGGTATAGACGGATTACTTGGAAAAGATATGTATCCAGATGATGCCACGGAAGAAGATAAAATTGTTATAGATATAGCTAACCAGATGATTAAAGGCTTTATGGCAATTCTTGATGTTGGAGATAATGCTGCAGATATTCAGGCATTTAACTATGCAATTCAAGAAACTCTTGCATTGCTCGGCGATACTAAAGATTTGGGCAGCAGAAACCATTCCAACGACGCATTCAATGATTGTATTACAAATTCAAATGACTATAACGGATGGGTATCTAAAGGCGCAGCTAAGAACAAAAACTTTGGTTCAAAAGCCTTAAGTTTATCTAATCTGGCTGAATCATTCCTGACTTTCTACGCACAGGGTAAAGAAGGGTATAATGATAAATATTATATTCGTCAGGATGGTAATAAATCATCTTATGTAACTGATGATTATGGTTATTATTACAAAATCAAAAATGTAGATGATGATGGTCTGACCACTAAGCAGATATACGAATCAGAGTTCTACAGTGCATTGTTTAACAACCTTTGTCAGAGCGGATGGTACGAAAATATCTATATAGATGATAAAGAATACCTTGATAATGCATTGAAAAACGGACAATTGTTTATTACCTCTATGAACAAAGACGGATATTATTATCAGGATAAATACAATGCAGGTGAATATATTATGGAAGCTACCGACGAAGATGCGGTTACTCAGGCTGAACTTGAATTCACCCAGAAAAAGAGCAAAATCAATTACAAAGAAGAACAGCTTGATCTTGATATGAAGAATTTAGACCTTGAAATATCATCACTCACAACAGAATATGATACAGTTAAAAACCTTATAACGAAAAACGTCGAAAAGACATTTACGATGTTCCAAAGCTGATAAACTGTTTAATTAAATATATATATGAAGAAAGCACCGTTAATATGAATTTAGCGGTGTTTTTTTTGCCGTAAATTTTGTCGAAATCTTTTTTATTTGAAATTATAAAACTCAACATTTCAGGTCTTATATTAAAATTATTAATTAAATTTAACCGTGTAACGATATCGTTATTGTATTTTTTATTTCCGCAGATATAACTTGCATTTCCTGCATTTTCTTTGTGGCGTCTGTGCGCAGTTAAGGGTTCAAATATAAAGGCAGAACCTCCAATAAGATGTGCAAAATTAAACAGAAATTTATCAGGGCAGACTTTCCATTTCACAGTATTTTTATATTTTATCAGCAATTCAATCGACGCTTTTCTGAACATTGCTGAACTGTTGGGCGACCAGAACCACCCTCCGAACGGTGCTTTTATGATTTTAAAGTCAGGATGTTCTGTGTCAAATTTGAAAAGTTCATCCAAATTTTTTAATTCTTGTAATTCTGTTTTTTGAGGGCAGGCTGGTGAGTGGATTGTGTGAATTTCGTCGTTTTCATCAATTTCAGCAATGATAGACGATGTAAAAGCAACGCTCGTTACCATATGTACTTTTAGATGTGCTTTTGTATAGTCAGGCAAAATAATGTCATCGGAATCAATAAAACATACAAATGTGCCATTTGCAGCTTTAAGTCCGGTTATCATTGACGCCAGCTGACCTTTATTGGAGTCGTG
>USHE01000019.1 GCA_900554385.1 uncultured bacterium
AGGCTTTCATCCTAACTGCTAAATTCACATTTATGAAACGAATTTTGAACTATTACTTATGAGGATTATATCTATATTGACATTTGTCCTGTTTTTCAGTCTTTTCTCTGTTTATGCAGAAGATGGGAGTGCTTTGTGGCTTCGTTATTCAACGGGAGCAAAAGCAATAATAATGAATAAGAAACAATCTCCTACATTAAATATCGCCGTTTCCGAATTGCGGAACTTTTGGCAGGGATGAATCCCCATAACGCTGGAAATACAGAAAATTAATTTCTGACGGAATTTGTGAAGAATGCCGTGAGGCTATTGAATAATTAAAAGGCGGGCTGCAAGCCCGCCTTTTTCAGTTTACTAGTCCTTTTAGACTGATTATTGCTTAGACCCTGAAACGAGTTCAGGGTGACATTGCGTGGGTGGGGCTATATTACAAGCCCCTGATATAAATTTAGTGAAACGCAGCTGTGGGATACTGAAATAACTTCATTGTGACGGACTCTGCGGCGGTCGTAAAATAAATTAGTCATTCCGAACTCGTTTCGGAATCTTATGAATAATTTTTAGTATGGATAATCTTTTTTAAATTCCCAATTATCATAAGTCATAATTAGCGGCATACATTCCGTTGGATATCTTTTACATACATTAAGTGCTTTTTCTCGTGTTTCGACACTTCCGCCCTGTATGTGATATGGTTCAAGCCGTCTGTTTTTGCAATGTAGAAATTTAAAAATATCTCTACCGTCTTTGTTTGGTTTTTTATCTCCATTTACGTCAAACATTAAATCTAAACAAGTTCCATTCCAAAGATATAATATAGAACCGTCTGCAAATTTAATTGCAAATGCAACACGACTGCTGCCTGTAACTTGTTGTCTGCCAGCTTTTATAATTTTAAAATAATTATTATCAAAATAGGTATGATAATATCTCTCTGCACGGTCAACATTTGAACCCTCAGTTTCAATTGTCCAGTTTTTCATCTCTCCGTTGTCGTTTTCAGAATAGAGAATTGCCTGCTGCATTGTGCTGTAAAACTTTTTTAGCCGTGCGGAAGTTTCCAGCTTCTGCTGCTTTTGTACAATAGCAGGTAATGTCATTGCTGCAACAAGCCCGATTATTCCTAAAGTTATTAAAACTTCGGCTAAAGTAAATCCTTTTTTCATATTTTTAGTATATCATTCATTCTTCGCTTTGTCAATATTATAATACTACCTTAGTATTATTAAAGTAATGTTTAAGGGGTGCTAAAATGCTAATATCATATAATGTATGAATGATGATAATATATTAAAAGTTTTCGGGTTTAATCTCAAGGTTTTGCGTATGAAAAAGGGTTTGACGCAATTTCAGCTTGCAGAAAAGTTAAATGTTCACGAAAAACACATCTGTAAAATTGAAACAGGCAAACAAAATGTTACTTTAAAAACGCTTGAAAAAATTGCAAAGGCTCTTGAGGTGGAGCCTAGTGTTTTACTTGAAAATAAGTAAAATTTTTATCTTGTAATAATGTATACAGTCATAGTTTTTACAACTAATGCAGGAAGATAAAATTAGATGGACGAGTTTGTTATTCCAAACTTGTTTGTGAATCTTTATTTATTATTTCCCATTTAGACCCTGAAACGAGTTCAGGGTGACATAGCGGGTGAGGTATATTAAAAGTCCATGAAATAAATTCAGGATGACGCAGTTGGAGGATATCCCATAAGACCCTGAACCAAGTTCAAGGGGACAGAGCGGAGGAGGAAATTATTTAGCTATTAGAATATTTTATACGGGTTCAGGATATTTTCAGGATCCAGGGTTTGCTTGATTTTTCGCATATAATCCAGTGCAATCCCGTTTATTACTTTGTGGATATGCTCGCGTTTTTCCGCTCCTATTCCGTGTTCGCCCGATAAAATTCCATCAAGTTTTGCTGTAAGTTCGTATATTTCGGCTTTCGCAAGCTTGTAGCGTTTGTATTCGTCCTCATCTCTATAGTCTATAGGAATTTGCGGGTGTACGCTTCCATCGCCAACATGTCCAACCATACATACTGTTAAATTGTATTTTTTACAAATTTCGTTTATTCCTTTTACAAGTGCTGCAAGGTTTTTTCTCGGAACAATTACATCATCTGTCGTGACGTTTGGTTTTAATTTCGCACAAGCTCCCATTGATGAACGTCGTGCTGTCCAAATTCTTTCATATTCTTCTTCATTTGTCGAATACTGTATGGTACTTGCTTTACAGTTTTCTAAAATTGATACAATTATATTCTGCTGGTATTCCATGGAATTTTTGAAACCGTCAATTTCAATTACAAGTGCTGCTTCTTTGTCACATAAAAGTCCGGCAGGATAAAATCTTTCAACGGTTTGAATTGCGTTTTTATCCATAAAATCAATCGTTGCAGGGAAAATTCGCTGTTCAATAATCGCATTGACAGCGTCAACAGAACTTTCTACAGTGTCAAAATATGCCATCAAAACTTTTTTTGCTTCAGGTTTTGGGATGAGTTTCATTGTCGCTTCCACCACAATACCCAAAGTTCCTTCCGAACCAACAAAAAGACTGTTTAAATTGTAGCCGGTTGCATTTTTTATTGTGCTTGAACCGGTTCTTAAGATTTCGCCTTTAGCTGTTACCACTTTAAGGTCGATTACGTAATCTTTGGTTGAGCCGTATTTGAAAGTTTTTGCTCCTCCTGACGCTTGGGCAATACTTCCGCCGATTGTTGATACTGCAAGATTGGACGGATCCGGAGGGTAGAAAAGTCCGATTTTTTCGGCTGCTTTTTGTAAATTTCCGACAATGACTCCAGGCTGTACTGTTGCTGTCATGTTTTCGCGGTTTATGTCCAGAATTTTATTCATCTTTGAAAAGTTTAAAACAATTCCGCCATGATCAGTTCTGCATGCTCCCACTACGTTTGTCCCTGCACCCCTGCAAATTATAGGGGTTTTGTATTTACGTGCCGTTTCTACAACTTTTTGTACTTGTTCTATTGTTTCGACAAAAACTACTGCATCAGGAAGATGTTCTATTGTTTTGGAATTGGTTGCGTCCTGAGCGTAGGCATATCTTTCCTCTATCGTCGACAATACGTTGTCGCACGAGAGCTTTTTTTGTAAATCTTTTATTAATTTGTTATTCGTCAACATAAGATGTTAGTTTTTCTATATTGCTGCTTAATTTCGTTAATTGGGTTTCTATTCCGGCTATTTTTTCCTGTACAGTATCAGAGTTGCGTTCTTCCAACATTGTAATCGCTTTTTCAAGTTTTTTCTCTAGTCTGTCAATTCTTGATTGCTGTTCTTCAAATTTATCTTCAATTATATTAAGAAGTTCTTGTTTCTCCGGAAGATTTTCTTTCAATTCGTCGATGGCTTTTTGAACCGATGCGGTTTTTGAGGCTTTGTCGTAAATACTGTTTACAACATCTGTTGTTCCGTCCATCCATTCTCCAAGATACATCATTACGCTTTCCAGAACTTTGCCGGAACTCATTGCAGTATTTACGTTTTTATCAATTTGTTCAAGTCTTATATCAAGATTTTTTGAATTGATGATGTCAAGTTGCTCCTGCAAGTAATCTGTTTTTCTGTTAAATTCATCCATGCTGTCGCAGAGTATGCGATAGGATTCGTCAGAATTCAAAAGAAGTTTGTTTGTTCTCGCACTTATGCTTAAGATATCTTCGTTGAGTTTTCCAAAATCACCTTTGGCTTCATTAGATTGAGTGCCTGTAACAGTTTGCCGCAGTTCTTCAATTGATTTTGCCATTCTGTTTATGTTTGAGGATATTACACCGACTTCGTTATTGGCACTTGATGAAGATATTTCGTTTAATGCCAGACGTAGTTTTGCAATATCGCTTTCAACATCCTGAAGGGTGTATGAATATAAATCCATATCGCTGTTACTGCTAGCTATATGATTTAATTGTTTTTTTAAATCAAGCAGTGTTTGATTAATGACATTTGTTTTTTCTTCTACAAAGTCTTTAATTTCCTCGGTTTCTTCCACGAATGTAATCTGGTCTGTCACAGAAAGAATGGCAGACATTACTGCATCTTTTATATCTTTCGTATTTTTTTCGAGGTCTATTTTATTAATTTCATTTAAAAGATTTTGTAAGTAATTATCTATTTCTTGGGCTTTTTGGCTATTTTCGAGATTTTCAAATAATTTCTTTTGCTCGCAAATTAAGTCTTTAACGTCTGCAACTTCTTCGCGTAAATCAGAATCATCAGCCATCGCAAGAATATCTACTTTGTTATGCAGTGCGTCAATCATTTCTGAAATTTTGCTGTCAGCATCTGATGTTGAGTTTAATTTGTCAGCAATATCAGATATATTTTCCTGAATGTCTGAAATCCCTTCACGGATTTCGTTATCATCAGTCATTGCAAGAATATCAACTTTTTGGTGCAGAGTGTTTATATTTTCAGATATTTTATTATTAAGTTCAGCTGTATCGTGAAGCTTTTGCGATATATCCGCAATCCCTTCACGAATATCTGAGTCATCCTCCATTGCAAGAATATCTGCTTTGCTATGTAGTTCTTTTAGTGAATCCGTAAGTTTAACTATTTCGTTAATGATTTCAGAATTATCATTTGAAGCCAGAACGTCAAGTTTTTTAGTTAATGCGGATTGCAAATCTGTTAGTGCTACCTTCATAAGATTTGCAAATTTGTTAATTTGTTCTTCCTCGTCCGGTTTATCCATAAGGTCAAGCTGAATTGAATTCAGTTTATCAGTAATATTCTTTTCTATACCGGCAACTGAAGTTTCGATGTTTTGGTGCTTATTCGAAAGAATTGATTTTATAGAATCCAGCTGGGTTGAGATATCACTGTTAACGCTTTCTACTGCAATCATTAAGTCTTCATTGTTAAGCATTACTGCCATACAATCTTTTAATTCAGCATTCCCTGCTTTAACTTTCTCATCTATAGTTTTTTGGAGTTCATCCAGAACACTCAGCAGTGAATGTTCTATTTCTGCGCTATTTTCTGTAAGTTTTTTCTCCAGTTTTTCAGAATATATTTTCCATTCATCTAAGAATTTATCATGTTTTTCAAGAGTTGAACGAACATTCAAGTCTAAACCTGCAATTGTTGAATTTATCAGTTCAAGATTATTCTTTGAAAAGTCGTCAATACATTCCTGTAATGAGGCACAACGTGCAACAACATCTTTGTATGTGTTCTCTATATTTATATAGGTGTCGTGATTTTCAATTAGGTTTTTATTAAGTTCTTGAAGAAGATTCAGATATGAAAGTTCAATCTGATTTTTTATATCACTTATGACTTCATTAAAATCAAAACTTGTCAAATCAACAATAGCAGTTTTTAACGGCTCAAATTCTTTGATAATTGCATCTGTTCTTGTTTGATAAATTTCGTTTATGTCTGTGCTGACAAGTTCAAGTTCCTGTTTTATATCATTGAGTGTATTTGTCAATTTATTTGAGATGTCAGCGGTATTTTCAGCTTGTCCTGACTGAATTTCATCCAGTGTAAGTTTTAAATACTCAAGACCTTTATCAACAAATGTTATATTTTCACGTACAACATCTTTTATGTCGAGTTTGATTTCTTCTCTGTGTGCAGTTAAATGATTGGTAACTTCATCTATTTTTTCAATAATAGATGTTATGTTATCTTCAAAAAAGCTTTTTTGATCGGTATTAAGGAAGGTGAGTTTATCCTGAATTTCATTTAAATTGGATTTTATATCAACAAATTCACCTGCTGAATCTGCTAGTTTTGAATTTGTTTCTTCCGATATTAATTCTACATTTTTGATATATTCACCTAATTTTGTATTGAGTTGGGAAAGATTTTGCTCATAAGTTTCGGAGTTATCAATTAATTTAGACTCAATCACGAACAGTTTTTCATTAATTTTGTCTGTTGTTTCTGTATTTAAATCGGCAAGTGCTGTCTTTATTGCAGATATATGATTTTTAACTTCTTCTATTCCGAGGAGAACTTCCTCTTTGCTTTTTGCTGTGTTAAGAATTGTATTGGAAATTTTGTCATTTGTCTTTCCCATTTCATCTGTCACATAATCCAGCAATGTTTTTATTTCTGATGTATTTTGTTTGTTATTTTCATGTTCAGCAGAAATTCCGTTCATTCTTTCAATAATTTCGACTCCCAGAGTATTAATTTTATCAGAAATATTGATGGAATTTTGGGAAAGTTCATTTAATGCAGATTTTACTTCAACAAGCTTTGTTGGAACTTCCGGGTCTTGCTGCGGAAGTTCAATTTGAGCTATTTGAGTTTGTGTTTTTTGAATTTCGCTGTTAACATTATTCAAAATTTCTTTTAGTTCTTCTGAATTACTGTTATTATTTTGAATATCGTC
The DNA here is from genome assembly GCA_900554385.1 of uncultured bacterium. Classification (GTDB taxonomy): domain Bacteria; phylum Cyanobacteriota; class Vampirovibrionia; order Gastranaerophilales; family Gastranaerophilaceae; genus Scatousia. The sequence continues at coordinate 6,373 of USHE01000019.1, forward strand.
AAGTTTCTCTATAAGAGTATTGCCAAAATTATTAAATTTTTCCGTAATATTAGATGAAGATTGCAAAATGTTTGCTCTCAAACATTCAATAATGGTTTTAAGTTCGTTTATATTATTATTTACGCCTGCAGACGCTTCATCTTTAGCCTGTTCAAAAGCTGAAATTTTACCTGCAATTTCTTTTGTCAGGTTGTCTTCCATTGTGAATAATTTTGAAGTAACTGTTTCAAAACGATGTTCAAGTGTATTTTTTATATCAGTAAGATTTTCCGAATCCTTTTCAATATTTTCTATCACATTTGAGTTAATATCATCCAATTTTAAAGATGTATTAGCTATATAGTCTTTTATTTCCAAAATTTCGGAAAGAGAATTATCGAGATTGATTGAAGATGAAGATATAACGCTTTGTAAATCAGTAAGGTATTTTTGGATTTCTTCACTTCTGGCTGTGGTTAATTCTTTCAATTCTGCCAAATTAATCAAATTTTTGTCTGCAAAATCCCCTAACTTTTCTTCAAAGTTATTTATATCAGAAGACATTTTATCTGTTGTGTTGTCAAGTTTTTCTATAAGATTGCCCGAGCTTTGTGAAATATTAGCCCGCATGCATTCAAGAATTGCTTTGACATCATTGAAATTTTCGTTTACTGATGCGTGAATATTATCTTTTAATTGTTCCATATTGGAAGCATTTGACCCTATTTCTTTGATAAGATTGTCTTCCATAAGGTATAACTTTGAATCAATTCCGGAAATCTTATTTGAAAGTATTTCTTTAAGTTCGTCTGATTTTTTTGAACCTGATTGGATTTCAGCTGCAAGGCTGTTGTTTATGTCGTCAAGTTTCAGGGCTGTATTTGCGATATAGTTTTTTATTTCTGTAAGTTCTGCAATAGAGTTGCCTGTATTTATATTCATTGCCGAAAGCATATCTTCCAGTGTTTTTAAATAATTTTGAACCTCTTGAACTTTGGAATTTAATATTGATTTGATATTTTCTTCGTTCAGGTTAATATTATCGGACAGTTTTCCGATATCGTTAGAAATAACATCCAATTCCTGTAATTTTTTTGTAAATATTTCAGATGACAAAGTTTCCTGATGTGTTTGCATTTCGTCAGAGAATGATACAAACAATTGTTTTATGGAGCTTAGATAATTTATTAAATTATCAGCCACATTGTTTTTAAATTCATTAAGATTGTCATTTGTATTTTTAATATTTTGACTAACCGTATCAATATTTTTATTTAAATCATAAAGGCTGTTATCATTTTTGTTAATGTTTTCAATAATTGTTGTAAGATTCTCGGTGGAAGTTGTTTTTAATTCATTGTGAATTTCAACAATTTTCTTTCCGAGGATGTTAATATCATTTTTTACTTCGTCAAAATTTTTAGTATCAGCAATTGCGTTTGTGATGCTGTTTTTAAATTTATTCAAATTGTTATTTGAATTTATGATATTTTGATTAACCGTATCAATATTTTTATCCAGATCATTTCTTAGACTGTTAATATTATTTTCATTTTTATTAATATTTTCTATGATAGCTGCAAGATGTTCTCCGGAAGATTGTTTTAATTCGTTGTGAATTTCAATCATTTTGTTGCCGAGGAGATTAATATCTGCTTTTATTGCGTCAAATTCTTTTGGGTCGCCAATGGAATTTTTAAGAGTTTCTATACGGGCATACAATGCGCCTATCCCCTGTGCAACCTGATTAAAATCTTGCTTAATGGTATCGCTTAAATCGTTATGAACTCTGGATAATCCTGAATTAACGGTGTTTTCTATTCTTTCAATTTTTGAATTATCTTCATTAGGAAATAATTCCTTTAAAATTGCTGATTTTTGTATAATTCCACTGATTTCTCTTTGTATATTGTCAAAGATATTTTGTTTTTCAAAATTAAAACTCATAAAATTGTCATTAAATGACTTTTCAAGTCCCTTGACCTGTTCAAGTACAGCATTAATTGCCTGTCTGTCGTTATGGGCTGCCATATAATCAATTTTTGAATTTATTTCGTTTAATATTCTGTTAAAATCTTCAGCATTCTGAGTCATTAATTTCTACTTTCTTTTTCAATACACATACACCTGTTTGTATTTTACCAGACTAATAATTTAAGCGCAAAATATTAACTAAATTTATTACAATTGTAAAGATAAAAAGCTTTTTTTGTGTAGAAGTGCTATAATATTTTTCAGGCATGGTGAAAGGAAATTTAAGAATATTATGAGCCATATAGTTATTGATTCGGAGAAATGTAAAGCTTGTTACCTTTGCGTGGAAGAATGTCCGAAAAAATTGATAAAAGTAAGTGAAAAAACAAATAAATTAGGGGATCACCTTGTAGAATTTTGTGACCCTGACCATCAGTGTATCGGTTGTGCAATGTGTGCAACCAGATGTCCGGATTTAGCAATTACTGAAGTATACAGAGGTTAATATGACTGAATGTTTAGTGAAAACCAATAAAAAGATTTTGATAAAAGGAAATTACGCGATAGCGAATGCGGCTGTAATTGCAGGCTGCGAATGCTATTTCGGGTATCCAATTACTCCGCAGAGTGAAATTGGTGAATTCATGAGCGGAAAAATGCAGGAGCTTAAGAGGGCTTATGTTTCAGCAGAAAGCGAGCTTGCTGCTATAAATATGGTGATTGGAGCGTGTTCTACAGGTGCTAAAGCTATGACATCATCATCATCTTGTGCCGTTGCACTTATGCAGGAGGCGTTGTCTTACGCAACATCTGATCAGCTTCCGGTTGTGCTTGTAAGTGTTATGCGCGGCGGTCCGGGGTTAGGAAATATTTATCCTTCCCAAGGCGATTACAATCAGGCTACTGTCGGCGGCGGAAACGGAGATTATAAGTTGATAGTTCTTGCGCCTTCTACCGTTCAGGAATGCGTTGACTTAACTTATAAAGCCTTTTATCTAGCACACAAATACAGAAATCCGACCGTACTTTTGGCTGATGGTTTATTGGGGCAAATGATGGAGCCTGTTGAGTTTGGAGAGTATCCTTATCCTGAGGTTGATAATTCAGCCTGGGCTTTGACAGGTGCGCAAGGACGTTCCGGCAGAGTTATTCGCTCATATGCTCCTCTTGCGGATAATCAGTGCAAGTATCTTAACGAATTGTTTGATAAATACAAACAGATTGAAGAAAATGAAACAGAGTGGGAAGAATTTGAAACAGATGACGCGGAGTTGATAATAACTTGCTTTGGAAGTCCTTCCCGTAACGTTAAATCAGCAGTTCGTACATGTAGGAAAGAGGGTATTAAAGTTGGTATGTTAAGACCGATTACCTTGTATCCGTTCCCGTCTGCAAGAATTTCAGAACTTGCATCTAAGGCTAAGATGTTCCTTGATATTGAAATAAATATGGGACAGATGTTGAAGGATGTTAAACTTGCCGTAAACGGAAAAGTTCCTGTGGAATTTTACAACAGACCTGTTGGTAACCCGCCGGAAGTTGATGATATTGTTAATGAAATTAAAAAATTGATATTATAAAGGAATAAAATGACAACTCTTACTCAAACATTTAAAATTGCAGATTCATTCAGAGAAGGTGCGAAATACTCTTTTTGCCCCGGGTGTGACCACGGGGTTGCAATAAGGCTTATTGCGGAATGTCTGGATGAATATAATCTTAAAGAAAAAGCGATATTGACTGCATCAATCGGATGTTCGGTTACGGCGTATGATTTTCTTGATGTGGATTCAATAGAAGCTCCTCACGGCAGAGCGCTTGCTGAAGCTACCGGAGTGAAACGTGCAAGACCTGATAAATTCGTGTTTACCTATCAAGGGGATGGCGATTTTGCATCAATAGGGCTGGCAGAGAGTTTACATGCTGCTTTAAGAGGCGAAAATCTTACAGCGATATGTATCAATAATACAACTTATGGTATGACAGGCGGACAGCTTGGACCGACTACGCTTGTGGGTCAGGTTACTACGACTTCTCCAACAGGAAGAAATGTTGAATATTACGGTTATCCGATAAAGATTGCCGAGCATGTGGCTTTGTGTGACGGAACAGCATATTCAGCAAGAGTTTCCCTTGATACTGTTGCAAATATTCGAAAAGCTAAACAGTCAATAAAAAAAGCATTTGAAGCTCAATTGAACGGACTTGGGTTTGGTTTTGTAGAAATTTTGTCTACTTGTCCGACTAACTGGAAAATGACACCGCAGCAGGCTCATCCAAGAGTTAGAGAACAAATGATGAATGTCTTTAAACCCGGTGTCTATAAAGATATAACTGAACATAAAGAGAATTAAGGAAATAGGTGATGGAAAAGAATTTTATAATTGCCGGTTTTGGCGGACAAGGCGTTTTGCTAGCAGGAGAAGTTCTTGCAAATGCGTTTATGATTGATGGACAACAAGTTACTTGGTATCCTTGTTATGGTGCGGAGATGCGTGGCGGAACCGTAAATTGTGAAATAGTTATGAATACTGAAGAAGAAGTTAGTGCTGTAAATAAAAAAGAAGCTGATTTTGTCATTGCATTAAATCAGGCGTCTGTTGAAAGATTTGTTTCCAAAATTAAAAAAGGCGGATGGATGATTGCTAATTCTTCTTTGGCAAAAGAAATTAAAACAAGAACTGACATAAATTATCTTTTTGCACCAATTACAAAGTTGGCAGAAAATGTTGGTAATATTAAAATGGCTAATATATTAGCATTAGGAATTGTTGCAAAAGTCAGCAAGCTTGTTTCTGTGGAAACCCTTGCAGAGGCTTTGGATAACGTCATTCCCGCTCATAGAAAAAATTTACTGCCGCTTAACTTAAAAGCTTTAAAAATAGGCTATGAGTATGATTTATTGCCTGTATAATCCAAAATCACCTAAAGAAATGATTTAAAAGTTTGGATTTATGATTATTCTTATAATGTAAAACGGATTGCGTATTAAACGTATAGATTTTGCAGTCCGCAAAGGATTTATTAACCGTAATACATTAAAGAGGTTTTTTTGTTGTGAAAAAAGAACTTATTCAATCAATAAAAGAGAAAGAAGAACAATTAGAAAAGCTAAAAGTTCATGTTGACAAAAGTTTTATCTGCTCCGAATTATATAACAAGGTCGTTTTGGAAAAAGCTATATTAAAAAAACAATTGGATGATTTAGAAAGAAATAAATTTGCGGACAAAGTTCGCTATTTATTCCCTCGTAAAAAAACGCGTATTTGTGATTATTTCAGAAAATAGCCCATAAAATTTAGACGGCAAGATTTTGTTTTTTGTAAAAAAACATGTTCATGTTACAATCTCCATATAGATAATGATTATTTATTAATTCTGTAAAAAAAGGAGAAAAACTATGACAGAAAAACGTGTTTGGTTATTTAGAGAGGGTAATGCCAATATGCGCAACTTGTTGGGCGGAAAAGGCGCAAACCTCGCTGAAATGACTAATTTAGGGCTTCCGGTTCCTCCGGGTTTGACTATTACAACCGAAACATGTATGGATTACATAAATAACGGCAATAAAATGCCTGCCGGTTTGATGGATGAAGTTAAAGCGGCTTTGAAAGATGTTGAACAGCAAAAAGGTCAAAAATTTGGCGATGCTGAAAATCCTTTGTTGGTTTCTGTTCGTTCTGGGGCAAGAGTTTCTATGCCTGGTATGATGGAAACAATCCTTAACTTAGGTTTGAATGACCAAACAGTGGAAGCTATGATTAAATTAACTAATAATCCTCGTTTCTGCTATGATTCTTATAGAAGATTTTTGACTATGTTTGGCTCTGTTGCCTGGGAAATGGACAGACAAAAATATTTCGAATCAGAACTTGAAAAAGTTAAGGAAAGAGAAGGCGTAAAACAAGATACTGAAATTTCTGCAGAAGGCTTGAAATCATTAATTCCTGTTTATAAAAATATTATTAAAGAAGTTACAGGAAAAGAATTTCCTCAAGATCCTTACGTACAGTTGCAGGAAGCTATAGAAGCTGTATTCCGTTCTTGGAATATTCCTCGTGCGGTTGCGTACAGAAACATGAATAAAATTGACCATAACTTTGGTACAGCAGTAAACGTTCAATCAATGGTGTTCGGTAATATGGGTGATGACTGCGCTACAGGTGTATCATTCACTCGTAACCCTGCAACTGGTGAAAATAAATTCTATGGTGAATATTTGACAAATGCTCAAGGTGAAGACGTTGTAGCAGGTATCAGAACTCCAAAACCTATTGCAGAACTTGAACATGAAATGCCTGATTTGTACAAACAATACGTTGATATTGCTAAAAAACTTGAACTTGGCTATAAAGATGTTCAAGATATGGAATTTACTATTGAAAAAGGTAAATTATATATTCTTCAAACTCGTAACGGTAAAAGAACTGCAGCAGCTGCTGTTAAAATTGCCGTTGATATGTGTGAAGAAGGTATTATTTCAAAAGAACGTGCTATTCAATTGGTTGATCCATATAGCGTAAACCAAATTTTATTACCTTGCTTTGATGCTAAAGCTATGGCAGATGCTCATAAAATTTGTAATGGTGTAAATGCATCTCCTGGTGCGGCTGTAGGTAAGATTGTATTTGATACCGAAGAAGCTGCAAAACGTGGTGAAGCAGGCGAAAAAGTTATTCTTGTTCGTGTAGAAACTTGTCCGGATGATATTCACGGTATGGCTGTTTCTCAAGGTGTATTGACCCTCCGCGGCGGTGCAACTTCTCACGCAGCAGTTGTTGCTAAAGGTATGGGTAAACCTTGCGTTTCAGGTTGTGAAGATTTGAAAATTGACCTTGCTAACGAAACCTTAACCGGTTGTGACGGTACTGTTTACCGCAAAGATGATATTATCTCTCTTGATGGTGGTAAAGGTATTGTTATGGAAGGTGCAGTTAAACTTGTTGAAGCAAGAATTGACGAAAACTGGAACAAGTTCTTTACCTGGGTAAATGAAATTAAACAGTTGAAAGTTGAGGCTAACGCTGATACCCCTAAAGACATCGAAAACGCTTTGAAATTTGGAGCAGAAGGTGTAGGTCTTTGTCGTACAGAACACATGTTTATGGATCCTGACAGACTTCCTTGGGTTCAAAAAATGATTATTGCGGGTACTCCTGAAGCTAGAAAAGAAGCTTTGGATAAACTTCTTCCTATGCAATATTCAGATTTCTATGCTATGTTCAAAGCTATCGGCGATAAACCAATGACAGTAAGACTTCTTGATCCGCCGCTTCACGAATTCCTTCCTTCAAAAGAAGATTTAATCGCTGAAGTTGCAACATTGAAGGCTCAAGGTAAAGATTCAAAAGAAAAAGAAGAATTACTTCATATCGTTGAAGGTTTGTCTGAATCTAACCCTATGATGGGCTTGCGTGGCTGCCGTCTTGGGTTAACTTATCCTGAAATTAACGAAATGCAGGTTAGAGCAATCTTTGAAGCTGCATGTGATGTTAAAAAAGAAGGTATTAACGTTAAACCTTGGGTTATGATTCCGTTAATCGGTCATGTTAATGAGTTAAAAGTTGCAAAAGAAATTCTAGTTCGTGTTGCAGAACTCGTTATGGCTGAAAAAGGCGTTAAAGTGGATTACAAATTTGGTACTATGATTGAAATTCCTCGTGCAGCATTAACTGCTGATGAAATTGCAGAACACGCAGAATTCTTCTCATTCGGTACAAATGACCTTACACAAATGACATTTGGATATTCACGTGACGACGCTGAAGGTAAATTCCTCAACAGATATGTTGAACAAAAAATCTTGCCTTCTAATCCATTTGAAACTCTTGATACAAAAGGTGTAGGACAACTTGTTGAAATGTCAATGGAAAAAGGTAAGACAGTAAATCCTTCACTAGTTGGCGGTGTCTGCGGCGAACACGGCGGTGATCCTGATTCTGTGAAATTCTGTCACAAAATCGGCTTGGATTACGTATCCTGCTCACCGTTCAGAATTCCGCAAGCAAGACTGGCTGCTGCTCAGGCTGTAGTTGAAGGAAAATAACTGACAGGCAGGATAAAACAAAAACTCCCGAGTAATCGGGAGTTTTTTTATTGCTAAATTAAATTGAAAATTTATGAATTTACCAGGGGTAGTCCTCTTTTTTCCCCAAACCGTTAATGTAGAATTTGTGCTTGTTTCCGCGTTTTTGTCATTAACTCAAATAAATTTTAGCCAAATCAATGTCGTTTTGGGTTGTGATTTTAATATTTTTATAGCTTCCGTCGATTATGTAGACATCCTCTCCGAGTTCCTCTACCATTCCGGCATCGTCTGTGAAGTTTTTTCCTTCAAATTTTTGGTGGGCTTTTAGGATTAAATCATAGGCAAAGGCTTGCGGGGTTTGGGTGTTGTACAGCTTTGAACGGTCAATTGTTCTTACTATTTTTCCGTGTTCAACTTCTTTTATTGTGTCAATTGTTTTGGTCATTACAGATAGTGCTTTTATTTCTTTTACCATTTCGACACAAATATTTATTAATTCTGTTGTTATTATTGGTCTTGCGCCGTCGTGAATTACCACGTAATCGCAAACTTCTGCTTTTAAACCATTGTAAACAGAGGCTTGTCTTGTGTTTCCGCCTTCTATAATTTTTATATTCTGGTAATCTCTAAAAATTTCTTGTAATTCGTTGATTATTGACGGATTTGCGCAAATAATTATTTTATCAATATTTGCATATCTGAAAGCATCTACGGTATATTTTATAACTTCTTTTTCGTTGATTTTTTCAAGTAATTTATTTTTATTGCCAAATCTGGAAGATGTTCCGCCGGCAGTTATGATTGCGTTAGTTTTCATTTATTCTCCTCAAAGTGGTTGTATAGATTTTTTTCAACGTCACTTTTTGCGTAAATTTTTGAGCCTATCTTTACGCCCAAGCCTTCTTTTACTTCGCCTATTACCGTAAAATCCTGCGGGTCTGTAACCGTTGCTACAAGCTGGTAGTCTTCTCCGCCATATAGTATAAGGTTTTTGTAGTTTTTGAATTCTTCTATTTCTTTGTCATAGGGTATTTTATCAAAATCAACGTCCAGTAATACTCCGCTTTCATTTGCAATTTGTGAAAGTGCGTCCATAAGCCCGTCCGATGTATCCATCATAGCATAATCTTCTTTTATTGTAGAGGCTATTTTTCTGGAAAAATCAAGTTGAGCCTCCGGCATTAAGTGTTTAGTGATAAATTTTCCGGTTCGATTGCCGTTTAAAAGTTCTGCTAAGCCTGCTCCGCTTGAACCGTGTGAGCCTGAAACTATAATTTTTTGTCCTATTTTTGCATTTTTTCTTGAAGATATTTTCCTATCTTTTGTTATGCCGATTGCTGTAATTGAAATGTAGATTTTGTCACTGCCAGTAATATCCCCGCCGACAATTTCGACATCTTTACAGGCATCTTTTAATCCTTTATAAAATTCCCTAACAAATTCTATTTCAGTTTGTTTCGGTAGAGAAAGGGCTACTGTAATATATTTAGGTTCAGCTCCGCTTGCACAAACATCTGAAATATTGACCATTGCAGCTTTATAACCTATCTGGTATGGGGTTGCAAAATCCGTTTTAAAATGGATATCTTCAACCATACTGTCCTGGGTTATTACAATGCCTAAATTTTTTAAATACGCACAATCATCTCCTATATATTCGGAATTAAGAAATTTTTGTATTGATAGTATAAAGTCTAATTCGTGTTCAATTAGTGTAATAATTTCGTTGACTATGGTTTCGTTCCATTTCTTTCCGCAGTCTTTTTTGATTTCAGCCAAAGCCTCCTGCGGGCTGAGTTTGCTTCTGTATGTTCGCTGTTCCGTAAGTGCAAAATATGCATCAACAATAAGAATTTTTTGTGATGTCAGCGTTATCTCGTTTTTAGCTTTTTTAGCAGGATAATCTGTGCCGTCCCAATTTTCGGGGTGATGTTCAATTATT
>USHE01000020.1 GCA_900554385.1 uncultured bacterium
TACTACGATTGTAAAGACATAGTCTAAAACCCTTACGCAGTCTGACTATGACAGGACTAGAGATAGGTTATTAAACAATCCTTACGTCCTTGCTTTACTTACTGCCGAAAATTTCAGCACGAAAACTCCGCCAGTGTACTTATTATTAAACAATGTACAAATAATAATGTCAAGTGATGTTTGAAAACAGGCAATAAAATTTATTAAAGTTTAAAACCGCCGTTTTTCTTAATATGTTCAACAAGCCCGCCGTCGTTAAGCATTTTTATCATCACAGGCGGTAACGGTTCTATTGGTATAATTGCGCCATTTGTAATATCAGTCAAAATACCTTTTTCAATATCCAAATCAAGTTCGTCACCAGCGTTAATTCCATCTGTATCGCATTCGATTGCGAGAAGTCCTATATTAATAGCATTTCTGTAAAAAATTCTTGCAAATGATTTTGCAATTACAGCTCCAACACCTGCTATTTTTATTATTTGAGGAGCATGTTCTCTTGATGAACCTAGCCCAAAGTTACTTCCGCCGACAACAAAATCCCCTTTATTCATTTTTGAGGCGAATTCAGGATCCGCATCCTCAAGTACGTGTTTCGCAAACTCTTGAAGATTAGATCTCAGGTGGAACAGTCTTCCGGGTGCTATGTGGTCAGTTGAAATATTGTCGCCAAATTTAAATGCTTTTCCTCTCATAATAAATCTCCTTAAAAAATATATTTCTATAATACACCAAAAACAAAAAATATATGTTATAATAATTAAAAGAGGTAAAAATATGTACTTTAGCAGAAAATGTAAAATAACTTATATATGCCACGGCGCAACAATATATTCAGATGAATTCAGGTTTTCGGATGTCGAGAATTATCCGCCGATTACTGAAAACGGATATGAAGAAATGGAAAGAATTTGCGATTATCTTCGCAAAAGAGGGGTGAAAAATGATAAAATTTATTCTTCACCAGCGACAAGATGCCTTCAATCGGCTAAAATGGTTGCAAAGGTTTACAAAAAAGACTTTGATATAATTGAAAATTTAAAAACAAGAAAATGCGGAAGTTTTAACGGGAAATCATTTGAACAACTTGAGTTTGAAGCACCTGACCTTCTTCAGCGTTTAATCTCTGAGCCTGACAAGAAAACACCTGAGGATGCTGAATCGGTTTCTGAATTTATTATTAGAGTCGGAAAAGAAATTGAGGCTATAGTCGATAAAAATGAGGGTAACAGAATTATTATAGTTACACACCCTGATGTTATCAAGGCGGCGATTTGCGATGCTTTAAATATTCCTCATTCTTCACTTCAGCATATTTACATAAAAACAGGAAGTGCAACCCAGATTAGTTACTACGAAAGCTGGAAAAGCCTTGTTTATTCAGACTACACACCGCTGTAGACAATATGTTTGGTTATGACACTGCGTTAGACACTATTCTTTAATAAGACGTTCATTTTCTTTAATGAGAAATTCTTTACCTGGGCGTATATCAATGAAATCCCAAGGTAGTGGAGTGTCGTAAGAATAGTTTTCCAGAGCAAAATAATCAGTATCTATATTAAATTTCTTTGCTGAAGACTTAAACGCGCCGAGTTTCCCGCCTTTTTTGTAGACTTCAACTAAAAAGTCCCCTAAGGATTTGTCGCCGCGCGAAAGTACAGCTTGCCAGTAATCCCATTTTGCGCTGGAAACAGATACTTCTATACCGAGTTTGTGCATTTCTTTTTTAAGGTAAGCAGATTTTTCTTCAAGCAATTTTGTTTCTTCACGTCCGCACCATTGGAAAGGAGTGTTTGGCTTTGGTACAAATGTTGAAATACCAAAAGAGATATTAAAACCTTTAAATTTATCCTTAATTCTTTTGGCGAGGGCAAGCATTTCATCAATATCAGCCTGAGTTTCTGTCGGCAAACCAATCATTCCGTAAAACTTAAACCCTTTCAGACCTGCATTTACGGCAACTTCAACTGCATTCATAATTTGATTTTCTTCGAGATTTTTGTTAATAACTTTACGTAATCTTTCGCTTCCTGCTTCAATCGCAAGAGTAATATGTTTTTGCCCTGTAGCTACCAAAGTTTTAAGAATGTCAGGCGTAATTGCATCAACTCGGAGTGATGACACGCTCATTTCAATTTCTGCCCCATTTTCAACCTTTTGGTAAATATGCTCGCAAATCTTGTCAAACTGAGGATGTGCACTTAGCTGCGCACCTAAGAGTGCAATTTTATTTGTATTCAAAAGACCGAGTTCAATAGCAGTGATAACATCTTCATAAGGCATAAACCTTAAAGGGAGATTTAAGTAAGAAGCAAGACAAAACCCGCATCTGTTAGCGCAGCCACGAGCAACTTCAAGGATAAAGGTATTTTTAAAAAATGCCCGCTCGCTTATAATTGGTGTATAAATACTTTCTTCCAAGCGTTTCGTAAGCTTTTTAACAACTTTACGTTCAAAGGATGGAACATAAACTCCATCCAGCTCGTTAATAAGCTTTAATCGTTCGATTTTGGATTTATCAGAGTTATTCTTACAGATATCGACAATTTGTGAATTTATATCTTCTCCGTCACCGATAATAAAGAAGTCAAAGAAATCTGCATAAGGTTCAGGATTTGCGGATACCACAGGTCCTCCCGCAAAAATAAGCGGAAATTCTTCTCCGCGCTCAACTGTTTTTAACGGAATATTATATTTTTCAAGCATTGAAAATATAGTAAGAAAATCTGTATCAAAGCTGAACGAATATCCAATCAGTCCGAGTTCCGTCGGATTAAAACGAGTAACTGCGGTATCTGAATAAACAGCTTCAATATTAACATCTTCCCGTTCATCAATATTCTTAAACATCCACAAAAAGCCTAAAGATGACAGTGCAAACGCCTCAGGTCCTGGAAATGCCATCCACATATTAAACCCTTCATGTTTATTTAAAATACGATTATAAAGATAGATATCAGCAGTTTTCATCTTCAACTTCCTCAAATTTACAGGAGTTTATTGGTGCAAGATAAAGTTCATCAATTAGTACGCACACAGTTGCCGCAATTGCAGGGGAAAGAATAACTCCCCAAAATCCGAGAAATTGTTCTGCTAAAAACAAAGCCAGAAATATCATAAGCGGGTGTAGCTGCATAAATTTTCCAAATAAAATAGGGCGTACAATGTAGTTTGATAATTGCTGTACGAGCAAGAAACCTGCCATAATTAGCACGATTTTAACAACTCCGAGCGGATATGCGATAAGAAGAATAACTCCGAGAGCGATTGTCGGACCTAAAAGAGGGATAATATCAAGTATACCTGTTATTAAGCCAAGTAAAAGTGAGTAATCAACACCAAGAATTGCAAGGACAATAGTCATCATTAAACCGACAGATATCATAGAAATAAGTTGCGCTCTCACATATCCGCCGACTTTGTTGCTGATATTAGTTAAAATTTCAGAAGCTTTTTTCTTAAGTTTTTCAGGAAAAAATTCCAGAAATTTTTCTTTTAAATAATCTTTGTCCGCAAGCAGATAGTAAATAATCATAGTAAGTGCAACTATCAAAACTGCAATCTGGAAAATTCCCATAGTAAACGACCACGAATGATTGACAATATTCTGTGCAACATCAGGGGATGCCCCCATAACGTTATCCATTGATATCAAATCAGAAAGCTTATGCCCGAAAATACTGAAGGTTGAAAGATACTCTATAGCAGCAATTAATTTTTGCGGGAAATACATTACAAAGGTTCTTATTTCCTTGTATGCTATAAGAAGTATAGGAATAAACAGTGCAAATATAGCACCTGTTCCCAGAGATACTGCAATTATAGATGCTCCGTTTCTTCCAAATCTTGTTTCCATTTTAGACACATACGGATTTAGTGCGCACGCAATCACATAAGCCGCAAAAAATAACAGCGCAATTCCTGTAACTTTGGGCATAATATATATAAGAGATATTACCAGTATCAAAAATATTATGTTTTTAGTTGTAAAATATTGTTTTAACATTATCCCTCCTCAGTTGAAACAATTTTACAGAAAAAAACGCAAACATGCAATTAATAATTTATCTAACAATATGTAAAGAAATATTACAAGATTTTTAATAAAAGGCAATAATTATAACGTTATATACTTTATATATTTAAGAGAACAAATAAACACGAAGGGCACGACATGGGTTTACTAACCGGCGGATACTTAAAAATGTATACGAAAAAGCTGCAGTTGCAATTGCAACACCAGCTGACCAGTGTTATGCTCCGTCACAACCGGGTTCAAAAGCAAGTTGGTGAGATGGAGCGACGCCTAACCCAGATGCAGCAACAACAAAATTCTACGTTTAACGCTACTATACAAGCGAAAAACTATGGTGCATATGCAAGTATTTTTGGAATTGATCCAAATACTGGACAGTCAACAATCAATCCAAATGACGTACAAGCAATGCAGACTGCGAATAATTCTTATCAGGCTGCTCAACAACGTATAGCAGTATTATCTCAGCAACAGAAATTTATGATGGATGAATCTTTTGAGCAATTCAGGACAATGCAGCTTGAACCGTTGCAGCAACTTGAAGAAAGTCTTGCGATGGAAAAAGCAAATCTTGAATCCAGACTGGCAACAATCAAGGAACAACACGAATCCGCTCAGGCTATGGAAAAAGATTCACGAAAAGATGCAGTTCCGGACTACACGGGACAAGGTTAATAAATCAAAAGGTTCGGTCACCGCCGAACCTTTTATTTTTTCTTAAGTTTCGTGGATATCAATAGCACTGTAAGGACAACAAATTGCCGCATCCAGACAGCTGTCCTCATTTCCGCAAACTTTGTTTTGGTTTGCGATTGCGTAATTTCCGAGCATATCGAAAACTTCCGGACTTACTGTTGTGCATATTCCGCACCCTACACACCTTTCCGAAACACTGACAAACATAATTTATACCTATACTAAACTAATACGACCTAATATAAGTATTTACTATGTTTTTAATATTTCATCAGACAAATTACTTACTCATCCTGAGTAAGCACAATTGCACCCTGATTTTCGACAGGCATCGTTATTAATTCAGCCTTAACGTTCAAATCGTTCCAAACTTCTTTCACAATTGATTTAATCTTATCAAGATTGTTCTTTTCCGAAACGATTAAAATGGAAGGTCCTGCTCCGCTAAGCACACAGCCCAATACATTTTCTTCATGCTTTAAACGTTCTGCAATTTTTTCCAAACCAGGAACAAGTTTCATTCTATACGGCTGGTGTAATTTATCTCTAAGTGCCAATTTCATTAACTGAGAATCTTTTGTATGAACGGCGTGGATAAACATTCCCATACGCTGAGCGTTAAAAATTGCGTCCTGCATCGGAACTTCCTGTGGTAAAACTGAGCGTGAAATATCCGTTGCAAGCTCATATTCAGGAATACAAACTGTCAAAGTCCAATCTTCAGGCCAATCTATTTTTCTATAAACAATACTTCCGTCATCTTCACTTGACGTAAGAGTTAAACCGCCCACAATTGCAGGAGTAACATTATCAGGATGTCCCTCAACTTCGGTTGCTATTGACAACAAAGCAGCTTCATCTGCAGGTCTGCCCAGCAATTCATTTGCAGCGATTAAACCGCCGACTATAACAGAAGCACTGCTTCCAAGTCCTCTTGCAATAGGTATTTCTGAGTGAATTGTAATCTTTAATTCACTTGGAGTTTGACCTATTGAATTATAAAGAAGCTCGACAGCCTTATAAATAATGCTGTTTTCATCCATAGGAATATGTTCTAGCGAAAACTCGTCTGTAGACTCGTTTTCAGGGATAACATTTATTTCAACTCCGGTTCCCGGTAATACGGTTTCCTCAATCGTTACTGTATTATAAAGCGGCAACGCAAGCCCCATACAATCAAATCCTGGGCCTAAATTAGCAGTAGTAGCCGGTACTTTAACACTTACTTTCATATCTTCCTCATTACTTTACTCTGCTATTGTATCATAAATATAAAAAATCAACCAAATATCCCTTATAATCTTAATATATTGCGATATTTAACAAATTTGAGCCTTATTTTAAGCAGTATATAATAGTATTATGTATAATTTCTACCCGTATTTCACAAATGACGGCTCTGTAGGGCTTTTTTCAGAAAGTGATAATGATATTTATCACTCGACTTACGGCGCATTGACAGAAGCTTATGAAAAGTTTATTCTGCCTGCAGATTTTAAAAATCATTTTAAAAATAATAATAAAATAAAAATTTTGGACATTTGTTTTGGAATTGGATATAACTCAAAAAGTTTCATAAATTATTTCATAGAAAACATATATAACGACACGATATATACCAATAATATTAATACAGATAATTATAACGTAGAGATATATACTGATAATAATTCGATAAGAACTTCTGCAATAGAACAAGAAAATAATAAAAATTTTGAAATTTATATAAAGGCGATTGATATCGATAAAACTTTGGCGTTTTTATCTCCGTTTATAATTTGCGACAAAAAGAAATTACCAAAGAATTATAAACTACCATTTGAAAACGAAAAAATATCAAAAATGCTCAACAAACCGCCAAAAGACAAAATTAAATTTTTGCCTGAAATAAATTTCTTACTATATCAAAAAATAATCGAAAAAGATCCTGAAATCTTTAACAATGAAGATATTAGTTTACTATTAAATTCTCCAAAATATAAAGAATTTTTTGAGCCGTCTATTTGCCGTTTATTTGAATTTAATAAAAACGAGAGGTATTCTAGTGGCTTTTTAAAGCGTTATTACGCCTTCTTACATAATATATATTATAGGTATCTATCAAGTAGGTATAAAAACGCATTTAAAAGCCCTGTATTGAACAATTTTATTTTTGACCTAAAAATAGAGGATGCAAGAAAAGAACTTCTGCATGATAATAATAAATATGATTATATATTTTTAGATGCATTTTCTCCTGCAAAATGTCCCGCACTATGGAGTGTTGATTTTTTCAGGCTTTTATATGAACACCTTAATGATAACGGGATGATTTTAACGTATTCAAATTCAGCGTCAATCCGAAACGCATTCCTTCACGCAGGATTTTTTATTGGAAAAACATACAACAATTCTCTGGATAAATTTATGGGAACAGTTGCAGTCAAAAATAAATCACTCATAAAACATGAGCTTTCAGAATACGATTTAGGGCTTCTAAAAACAAAAGCAGGTATATTTTATCGTGACGAAAATTTAACAGCCCTTAATGAGGCGATAATCAACTCTCATAAAATAGAGGTTGAAAAATCAAACTTAATCTCCAGCTCAAGATATATTAAGTCATATAAAACTAGAAATATCATGCAAGAATATTATTAGTATATAACTAAACGATATATTCGTTATATTTTTACAATTACTTAATTATTTGCAACTAGTTATGCTAAATTATATAATAAAACTATGACAAAATATGATGTAGTTGTTGTCGGCGGCGGTACGGCAGGATGTGCAGCGGCTTACACGGCAGGAAAACTAGGATTAAAAACCTTAATTATTGAAAAGAATATTCACCTTGGCGGTACTATAACGTCGGGGCTTGTTGTGCCTGTTATGCGTTCAGGTGATCACCAGATTAATACGGAGTTTAGGACAGCTTTAATCAATGAACTGCAAGAACTTGGCGGCCAAATAACATATCAGGATAACCCTGCCTGGTTCAATCCCGAGCTTACAAAAATAGCCTTAGACAATTTAATGCGCAAAGCCAATGTAGAAGTGTTTTTTGACACCCATATTATAGATGTAAAGCTTTCAGGCAGAGAGATTAAGAAGATTGAAATTTCAAAAGAAATATTATCAGTATCTACCGATGAGATAGATATGAAAAAGAAAAAGTTATCGGTATCTATCGGGGCGAGATACGTTGTTGACTCAACAGGAAATTGTGAAATCGGAAAAATTTCTAATTGCAGATTTTTGGAAAAACAAAAAGAATTTCAGCCTGTTACTTTGAGATTTATGATGAGCGGTATTGATTTAAAAGCATTTTCTGAGTGGCTTTCGGCGTATGACAAGGATAGAAATGTAACTACTATTGAAAATATTGACGGACAAATACATCTTTCTACGGCTTACACGTGGGATAAAGACAAAAAATGGGCGTTAGCACCGCTTTTTAAGGATGCTGTCGCGAAAGGGGTTTTAAAACGCTATGATACCAACTACTTTCAGATATTTACAGTGGCTGGAATGCCCGACACTGTGGCATTTAACTGTCCAAGAATCATAGATTACAACAATTCTCTTGAGGTAAAAAACATCTCAAAAGCCTTGCTGTTAGGGCGTCAGAACATTTACAGATACCAGAATTTTTGTAGAAAATATTTCCCCGGTTTTGAAAAAGCTTTTATTTCAAATATAGCTGATATGCTTGGTGTAAGGGCTTCTCGACGAATTATGGGCAAGTACATTTATACTATTGAGGACTTGAAATCAGGAAAAACATTTGAAAATCCTGTTGTAATTTCCGATTATCCAGTAGACGTACACTCAAACAAGAAGAATACTTCCACACTTCAAACCTACAGTGAATACCAGCTTCCGATTGAATGCCTTATGTCTGCGGATATAGACAATTTATTTGTAGCAGGAAGATGCTTGTCTGCGGATTATATGGCTCAAGGAGCCTTACGAGTCCAGTCAAGCTGCTTTTCTATGGGGGAAGGAGTTGCCAAGTATATTAAGACTCAGCTCTAACCTTAGTCATTAGAATTTGTGCAGCATTAAGCAGAGGGTCTATTGTCGGTGAAAACGGTGGAGCATAGGTTAAATCGTTATTGAAAAATTCTTCAACCGTTAGTTTTGCAAGCAAAGCTGTAGCAAGCGTGTTAATCCTCTTATCAGCATCACCGGCACCAACTCCCTGTCCACCTAAAAGTAGTCCAGTTTTTTTATCTGCTGTTAATTTTAGGGTTATGTTATTGGCATCAGGCATATATCCGACTTTGTCATATTTTGTAACCGTTACCGAAACAGGTTCAAAACCTGCATTTCTTGCTTGATTTTCCGTTAATCCGGTAATTGACATTGTTAAACCTAAACACCTTGTAACTGCTGAACCTAAAACTCCTTGAAACATATCAGGAAATCCGCAGGCATTCATTGCTGCCACACGCCCCTCTTTGTTTGCATTAGAGCCTAGTGGCATCCAAACAGGCTGTTTTGAAACGATATGATATTCCTGTACACAAACCCCGCAGGCATATATATCTTTGATATTTGTTTCCATTTTAGGCGTAACACTAATTGCGCCTGTTGCTCCGAGCTGAATACCTGCATCAATTGCAACATCAACATTTGGAGTAACCCCTGCACAAATTACAGCCATATCCACATCATAACGGTTGCCAGAACTTGTGATAACACCATTAATTCCTTTGTTATCTCCTGTAAATTCAGTAACTGTTTCAGAGGTTATTATCTCAAAATTTCCGTTACTGATAGACATTAATTGATTTTTTATAAGATCTGCCATGTCTGTGTCAAAAATAGACATAATGTGTTCATCACGCTCAACTAAAATTACATGAAGTCCTTGACGCACAAAGGCTTCCAACATTTCAATACCGATATAGCCGCCGCCTACAATTACTACACTTTTTGTCGTTGAAATTTTTTCTCTAATAGCAATTGCATCTTCAATTCTTCGCACTGTGAAAACATTATTCAGAGCAATATTTTTTATGTTTGGAATAAAAGGTCTTGAGCCTGTCGCAACTATGAGTTTGTCATAATCTACAAGAAATGCAGAATTTTCTTTTAAGTTTTCTACCAAAACTTTTTTGCACATTGGCAAAATTTTTGAAACTCTGCATTCAAGATGGATAAAAATATTACTTTGGGCAAATTCTTCCGGAGAACGAACTAGTAAAGTTCTGTAATCTTCAAAATTTCCCTCAATATAATAAGGTATTCCGCACGCCGAATATGATACGTGAGTATCAGCCGTGTATAAATTAATCTCCGCATCAGGAAGAAGTCTTCTTGCTTTAGCCGCGGCTTTTGCTCCTGCAGCTACACCGCCTATAATTACTAATTTCATCATACTGAGATAATATATTGGCTTAAAGATTTTTACATTAGTCTGTTGACTAGTTTAATCCCGAAGTCGCAAGAAAGGTTTCACGCATAAATTCGCAATAGCAGTCAACATCGGTTTTAAATTCTTCAGCTTTATCTACCAAATTTTTTAACTCAACAATAATTTGTTCTTTTTTTAAATCTTCGTACATGATACACACTCTCCATAACTGTATATTTATGTACGGCTCAAATATTTATAATCTTTAGTTCTGCCAGAAATATTGTTACAAAGTTTAAAATAAATCAGTCAATTTCGTTATACACAAGCTTTTTACGCAATTTCCACTGAATAAGAGTTAGCATAAGTATTATAACAAATAAAACGTAGGCTATAGCCGAAGCTTTTCCAACATTAAAATATTCAAAAGCATTCTTGTAAATAGCGTATACAAGGACATTTGTACTGTCTAACGGACCTCCCTGTGTCATAAGATAAATCAGATCAAAAACTTGAAAGGAACTGATTGCTGTAATTATAACCACAAAAAATATTGTTGGTGATAAAAGAGGAACTGTTACGTATAAAAAAGTTTTTACATGTCCTGCACCATCGATTTTTGCAGCCTCAAACATGCTGTTAGATATACCGCTTAGGGATGAAAGAAAAATAATCATGTTGTACCCGATAAGTTTCCAGACAGAAACTGCAATAAGCGCAGGAAGCGCAAAGTTCGTGTCGTAAAGCCAGTTGACATGCAGGTGTAAAAATTTATTTAAAATACCTATATTAGGGTCAAATATCCATTGCCATACAATTCCGATAACTATCATTGGGGTTATAAACGGCAAGAAATATGCGGTTTTAAAAAATTCAGACCCTCTAATTTTACTATTTAATAAAACTGCCAGAATTAACGGGATTATTACACCTAAAACAGAGCTGGATAGTGCAAACACAATCGTATTTAAAAGTATTTTACCAAACAAAGGTTCTGTAAAAATTTCACGGTAATTTTCAAGTCCAGCAAACTCTATAGGATTGAGTAAATCCCACTTAGCAAAACTTAACCCGAATGAACAAATTACAGGAATAATAATAAAAATTAAAGTTCCTAAAAGTGCTGGCAAGATAAAAATCCATCCTGCAATATTCTCCTTATTTGTGAGTTTATCCCAAACTTTTTTCATGCTATAATTATACAATAATGTAAATAATTAGGGGAGTAGTTAACATGCAAAAATTTGAACACGCATTTGGAAAAAACGATATAAGAGGAATTTACGGGGAAGATATTACCGAAGAATTATACACTCATACCGGACGCGGTCTTGTAGCTTACTTAAAAGGCAAATCAGGCAAGACTCCTTCTGAAATGTGGTTTACTGTATGTATGGATGCAAGAACTCACTCTCCTTCACTTTCAAAAGCTTTGATAGAAGGGATTACCTCTACAGGAGCAAATGTTGTTGATTTAGGACTTGCGCCGACTCCAATAGGTTATTATTCGGAAGTTGTGGGAGTTCCAAAGGAACTTACCAACGGCAGCGATATAATTTCGGCATGTATAATTACTGCAAGCCACAACCCAAAAGAATATAACGGGATGAAAATGACTTATGAAAAACATACCCTTAACGAACAGCAAATAAAAGATGTAAAAGAATATACCTTCAAAGATTTTGCAAATCCTGAAATTTCGGATAAAAAAGGATTTGTAAAAACATATAATATTATACCTGATTACATTGAAGATATGAAATCTCGCTTTGGCAAAATAGGTGAAGGTGTAAAAGTTGTTGTAGACAGTGCAAATGCAACTGGAGGAATCGTAGGTCCACAACTTAATAAAGACCTCGGTTGTGATGTTGTTGAGCTATACTCAGAACCGGACGGAACTTTCCCTAACCACCACCCGAACCCAAGCGTAGAAAAAACTCTTGATGTGCTTAAAGAAACTGTAATTAAAGAACATGCTGATGTTGGAATTGCCTATGACGGCGACAGCGATAGGATAGGTGTAATCGACAATAACGGTAAATTTTTAACAGGTGATAAATTATTATTGATTTATGCGCTTGATTTGATTGATAGCTGCAAAAAAGACGGAATAATCCCTAAAGTTGTGAGTGAGGTAAAATGTTCGCAGGTTCTTTATGACACCATAAATAAATCAGGCGGAGATGCCATCATGTGCAAAACCGGTCACGGCTATATTAATGATATGTTGAAAAAAACAGGAGCAATTCTCGCCGGAGAAATGAGCGGTCATACTTTCTTTAAAGACAGATATTACGGATTTGACGATGCAATTTATGCAGGCTGCAGAATCATCGAAATTATTTCTAAACATAAAAAAGAAAATCCGAACTTTACTATTCAAGATATGCTAAAACCGTTTGACAGTGTATTTTCGTCTCCGGAAGTGCGTTTCCCTTGCCCAAATGAACTAAATAAAGAAGTTCTAAATAGCGTTATTAATTATGTTATTGAAAACAAGGACTGTTTTGGTGCTGAAATTATTGATATAATTACACTTGACGGAATGCGAATTGTCTTTGACGGAGGTTTTGCCCTTATACGACAAAGCAATACCGAGCCTGTGTTTACACTAAGATTTGAAGCACAAAATCAAACCCAATGTGAAAGCTTCCAAAACTGCATGATTAGCCTGCTAGAAAAAGCACTTGAACAGTGCAAGGTAAAATAGTTGGTAAGGTATAACATATTATAGTCACCCTGAACTTGTTTCAGGGTCTCAAATAAACAGATGCTGAAACGAGTTCAGCATGACAATCTTGACTGCATCTGGAGTAAACTTGTTATACCTTGCCAAATAGTTAATAATCAAATAAATCCTTAAGAGATATACCTAAAGCTTTCGCAATCTTGTTAACCCGCGATAGCGGTATATCTCTGTGAGCATTCTCAATATTTGCAATATATGAATTGTCTGCATCAATCTCGAAACTCAATTGTTCTTGAGTCAGCCCCTTTTCTTTGCGCAAAAATCTTATTCTCTGCCCAAACTTCTTATGAAAAATTTTATCCATTTTCTTAGCCATTAGTTAAGATATATCAAATAATTACAATAAAAATATTGCTATTTTGGAGGTTTATAGTTATAATTAAGCATGGGACAAGGAAATTGGAGGATAAAATGAAAAATAAGGCTTTTACTTTGGCAGAAGTATTAATAACTCTCGGCATAATAGGGATAGTTGCATCAATGACGTTACCCGCACTTATTCAGAATAATAAGAATAAAGAAGTAGAAGCTAAATTAAAAAAAGTATATTCAGTAATGAATCAAGCTATATTAATGTCAGAAATAGATAACGGTCCAAAAGAATACTGGGATTTTTTTGACGCGAATTTTTTTGATACATATTTTGCACCTTATTTAAAAGAAGTAAGAGTTAAGAAATTTCAAAGCTTCGGTGGTAAGAATCGGGCAATATATTTTTCTGATGGGAGTCTATTAGTTACCAAATCAAGCTATGATTACTTCTTTTTTCCTAATGCCAAGAATTTTGATGAAGAAACATTCGCTCATACAAGCGAAAACGGATCGCTTATGGGAAGAAAAGATTGCGGCATAACCTATTTTGCATTCGGGTTTGCCCCGACACTTAATGATACAGAACATAAATACCATTATAAAAAGGGGTTTGAGCCATATAAGTTTAGGTTATCCGAACTATCAAAAGAAGAATTAATGCATAGTGGAGATGATTATTCCTGCAACAAAAATAGTTCTATAATAGACTGGTGTACTGCGCTTATTCAACTTAATAACTGGAAAATCCCTAAAGATTACCCATTTAAAGTTAAGTAAAATTCAGAATTAGAAATGACTTGAAAAAAACTATTAAAAAGGTTAAAATGTTAAAAAGGAGTAAATTATGATGAAAAAACTTGTTTTAACATCTTTACTATTGCTAAATTTTTCTTTTGTGTGTGCAACTGATATTGAGCCATCAAAAATACCAACTGTAAAACCGGCAAATAGTTACAAAAACGGCATCTATTGCCCTGCTCCTTATACAATAATTAGACCATGCGTAAAATGTAAATTGGAATTAAGAACCAGTTCTGATGGGAAAAGGCATAGAGTTGATTCAGTATGCTTGGAATACCAGGATATCTGTTCAAACGAAAAAGATACTCACCCTGCATTTCAGCCAAACGACAATTTCTGCGGAGAAAAAGAATTTTACAAAAATCTTTCACCGGAAATAAAAAAAGAATTAAGAATAAAATAAATGTTGAAATAGTTTACATCCACTTGATTTTACAATCTTTTCATGTTAGGCTTAGTTTGTCAGAAAAGTTACTCACGAATACGATTTCAAATAGCTATATAAATTAGCGTGTTTTTTGGCGTATTCAAATTTATAAAAAAGATACTAATTGTTTAATTATGAAAGGTAAAATCAATGGATTTAGAAAACAAAGAAGAATTAACAGTTGAATCTGAAGCAGTAGAAACTGCAGAAGAAGTTAAAACTGAACAACCTGCTGACGAAAAACCTGCAAGAGGCAGAAAAGGCCGCAGCAGAAAACAAAAAATCGAAACATCTGAAGAAAAACCTCAGAGCGAATGGACAGAAAGAGTTGTTCAAATCAGCCGTGTAACTAAAGTTGTTAAGGGCGGTAAAAAATTGAGCTTCCGTGCAATCGTTATTGTTGGTAACCAAAAAGGTCAGGTAGGTGTTGGCTGTGCTAAAGCATCAGAAGTAATCATTGCTATTCAAAAAGCAATTGCAGACGGTAGAAAAAACCTTATCACAGTGCCTATCTTTAAAACAACTATCCCTCACCCTATCACAGGAAGATCAGGTGCAGGTGCAGTTATGTTAAGACCAGCATCAGAAGGTACCGGTATTATTGCAGGCGGTGCTGTTCGTTCAGTTCTTGAACTTGCAGGTATTGGCAACATCTTGTCAAAATCATTAGGTTCAAAATCACCTCTTAACGCTGCTAACGCAACTTTAGATGCATTAAAAAGATTGACTCCGTTCAATGATGTTGCAAAAAGACGCGGTTTAACAATGGCTGAACTTTTAAATTAGTCAATGTTCTAATTGTTTTTAAAAGTTGAAATAGAATAATAATAATAAAGGAAAAATATTATGGCAAAAACAGGAAATAAACAAATAAAGGTTAAACTCGTCAGAGGTTTAATCGGAGCATCTGAAACTCAGAAAAAAGTTGTAAAAGCTCTCGGCTTGTCTAAAAAAGATCAAGTTGTTGAACACTACGACTCACCTACTATTATGGGTATGGTAAACAAAGTTTCACACCTTGTTGCAATTGTTGAATAACAAACAGTTAAAAAATAAAAATATAACTTAGCTGACTGCGTAAGTGAGGGTTAGCATGCAGTAGTGACAAAACTTGCATAAAGATAGCTGACAACAGGCGAGCAGTCATACAAAATTAAAAAGGAAAATAAATTATGTCAGAAATGATTACATTAGAAGATTTAAGACCTTCAGAAGGTTCAACTCATAAATCAAAACGTGTAGGCAGAGGACGTTCATCAGGTCACGGTAAAACATCTTGCCGCGGACATAACGGTGAAGGTCAACGTTCAGGCAGTGCTTCAAAAAGAGGTTTTGAAGGCGGTCAGATGCCGGCTTACAGAAGATTACCTAAATTAAAAGGCTTCCAGGTTTACAAAAAGC
>USHE01000021.1 GCA_900554385.1 uncultured bacterium
TGTATAATAATATCCAGATTTAATGATTTTATCGGCTCAAAACTTTTGTCTGGAGCTGTTGATGAATTAAGACGCCACGGCGTAAACCCTGATAATATTGATATAGTAAAAGTCCCGGGTGCGTTTGAAATTCCGCTTCTTGCGTTAAAATGTGCTAAAACAGGGAAGTATAATGCTATAATTACACTCGGTGCAATTATAAAAGGTGCAACTGCTCACTTTGATTATGTAAGCGCAGAACTGTCCAAAGGGATTGCGAGTGTCAGCCTCCAGACAGAAACCCCTGTTATCTTTGGCGTTTTGACTACGGAAAATATTGAACAGGCAATCGAAAGAGCAGGTACAAAAGCAGGTAATAAAGGCTCAGAAGCTGCTAAAGCCGCTATTGAAATGGCAAATTTAATTAAGATTATTTAGTGTTTATATTTTATAAAAGGGGGTTTAAGAATGAGCGACATTATCACAGAATTTAGAAACGAGAATACCAAGGATATTGATATTCTGCCTACAATTGAGATGGTAAAAAAAATGAATGATGAAGATAAGCTTGTGGCTCTGGCAGTTGAGGATGCAAGTGAAGATATCGCTCAGGCAATTGATTTGATTGCAAAACAGTTTTTAAAAGGCGGAAGATTGTTTTATTTTGGCGCAGGTACATCAGGTCGTTTGGGAATTTTAGATGCCTCTGAATGTCCGCCGACCTTTAGTGTTGACCCTTCAATGGTACAGGGAATTATTGCAGGCGGTGACAGAGCTATGCGTAAATCTGTAGAAGGTGCTGAAGATGATTTTGAACTGGGGCGAGAAGATGCGAAAGTTTTGACAGACAAGGATGTAGCTGTAGTTATTTCTGCAAGCGGAAATCCTAAATATCTTCTTGGCGTCCTTGCTTATGCAGAAGAAATCGGTGCAAAAACAATCGGCGTTACCTGCAACTCTAAAGGGAGAATTGCGGAAGAAGCAGGACTTGTTATCTGTGCGGAAGTCGGACCTGAAGTTATTGCCGGGTCAAGCAGACTGAAAGCAGGGACTGCACAAAAAATGATTTTGAATATGTTGACTACAGGTTCAATGATTAAAATCGGCAAAACTTACGAAAACTTTATGATAGATTTGCAGGCAGTTAATGAAAAATTAAAAGACAGGGCAATTAGAATTGTTGCTCAGATTGCAAAAGTTCAGCATAGTGATGCACTTGCGGTACTTTTAAAATGTAACTGGGAAATAAAAACTGCTATAATATCATTAACAATGGGACTTGAAATTGAAGATGCCCGTACAGAATTGAGAAAGCACGGCGGAGTTTTGAGAAAACTTATGAACTCAAGACTGGCTGTATAGGAGAGAGTATAATGAAATTAACAGTAATCGGTGCAGGATGTTGGGGGCTTACGTTAGCGTGGCTTTTAACTGATAATTTTGATAAGGTAACAGTTTGGGGCAGAGAACAGGATTTGTCTGAAGATTTGATAAAGAACAAACACTGCTCAAAGCCTCTTGAAGTCCAGCTTCAGGATAAAGTTGAGGTAACATCAAATCTTTCTGAGGCAATCGAGGGTGCAAATATTATCCTCAATGTTGTTGCTACATCAGGAACAAGAAGTGTTTGTGAAAATCTGAAAAAATCAGGGATAAAACCGGAACAAGTTCTCGTAAATGCGTCAAAGGGTATTGAGCTTCCTTCCTTAATGAGAATGTCAGAAGTCATAAAAGATGTTTTGCCTGAACAAAAGCTTGCAATTCTTTCAGGTCCTACCCTTGCAAAAGAAGTTCTTGCAGGGAAACCTACTGCGGCGAGTGTCGCTTGTGAGGATATGGAAATTGCAGAATTTGTACAAAAAGCTTGTAATGTTCCGAACCTTTTCAGATAATATACAAATATTGATGTAATAGGGGTTGAGCTTGGCGGAAGTTTGAAAAACGTAATCGCTATAGCCTCCGGTTTTGCTCATGAAATGGGTCTTGGCGACAACTGTGCGGGGGCGTTGCTTACCCGCGGAATGGCAGAAATTGTTAGAGTCAGCATTAACCTCGGGGCAAATCCTTCTACACTTTACGGGCTTTCAGGCATGGGGGATTTGATTGCAACTTGTTCAAGCCCGATGTCAAGAAATTATACTGTTGGTTCAATGCTCGCTAAAGGTAAAAAAGTTGATGATATTTTGAAAGAACTTGGTTCAGTTGCTGAGGGAGTAAAAACTTCTAAGGCGATATGCGAGCTTGCTAAAAAACTTGATATTGAAGTTCCTGTTTCAAGTGCGATTTATGAGGCGGTTTATACGGATATTACGCCAAAAGAACTGCTATGTAAGTTGATGAATAGAAAATTAAAAGAAGAAGAAAGATACGTATAAGATGAAATATGCCGTAAAATATTTAAAAAACACATTTTACCCGCTGAATGTTCCTGATAATATCAAGGTTGAAGAAGGTCAATTGGTTATTGTCAGGACTGAAAAAGGAGAGGAAGCATTAAAAGTAGAAGTTTTATGTCCTAAAATTGCGCAATTATGGGAGCAATCTCCTAATAAACCTGAACCTTTACAATTGTTGAGGGTTTGTACTCAGCGAGATTTGCAAACTTTGGATGATATAAAAAAAGAAGAAGTTGAATCGTTTTTTAAATGTCAGGCACTTGTCAGACAGCATAAGTTGAACATGAATCTTGTTCAATGCAGAATAACTTTCGATAGACGCAAAATAACGTTTTATTATACAGCGCCGGAGAGAGTAGATTTTAGGGCTTTGTTAAAAGATTTAACACAGGTGTTTACCCGTGTAAGAATTGATTTAAGGCATATCGGTGTGCGTGATGAAACCTCAATTCTGGACGGAGTCGGGCTTTGCGGGCGACCTTTCTGCTGTTCTTCTTTCTTGAGAAAGTTTGCAACAATTAACGTGAAATTAGCAAAAGATCAAGGGATGCCGATAGCTCCGGGGAAAATTTCCGGAACTTGCGGACGTTTGTTGTGCTGTCTTACTTATGAGTATTCAAATTATATAGATGCTGCAAAAGGAATGCCGCCTGTCGGATCTTCTGTAATGACACCGGAAGGCTTAGGTAAAGTTTGCTATCTTCAATTCCTCAACGGTGCTGTTGCGGTTAAGATGGAGGATGGTAAGACTAAAGAATTTGCAAAAGGCGATATTGAAATGGTCGATGCTGATGTTAATGTGGAAATTGATATTCCTGCAATAAATAATGCGTATGCAGAAGATTCTGATGTTGATATAAGACAGTTGGAAGATGACAGAAACAGTTCTACAGGTAATGTGTAATGAAGTTATTAAAAAAAATAAAAGATTTTTGTTCTATTTCTAAAGTAAATAATAAAAAAGTTAACCTGTTTATGGTTTACCATAAGCCTACAACTCTTTATAAAGGTGATATTTTGACTCCAATCCACGCTGGCAGAGATGTTGCGTTTACTGGAAGCAAAGACGGGAAGATGACCGTTGAGGATTTGTCGTGGCTTGAGCAAAACATGATCGGCGATAATATTGGAAAGCATATTTCTGCTAAAAATAGGTTTTTTAACGAAATTACGGTTACATATTGGATTTGGAAAAATTGTAAATCTTCTATTGTCGGGTTAATGCATTATAGAAGAATTTTTGATTTGCGTAAATTGGGGAAATCTCAGGATTATGCGGATATTACAAAAAAGTATTGCCTTGATAAAAAAACAATAAAAAAGCTGCTTTCTGAATATGATTTAATTCTTCCTGAAAAATTAAACTTTGGTGAGCAGACTTTGTACCAGCAGTATGAGAAGTATCATTATATTACGGATTTAAATATTGCGCTTGGTGTTATCAAAGAAAAGTATCCACAAATGTCAAAATATGCAGATATGCTAAAAATACAAACTTCAGGATATTTTTTCAATATGCTTATTGCGAGAAAAGATTTGTTTGATAAATATGCAGAATTTTTATTTGATATTTTGTTTGAAACAGAAAAACGTTTACCGCCGCGCAGTGAGCGTAATATTTATCAACAAAGAATAGAAGCTTTTCTTGCGGAAAGAATTTCAAATGTGTATTTTAATTATCTGATAGGTGAGGAATTTATAAAAGTTCTGGAAGTTCCGGTTGTACACTTAGAACCTGAATATCCGGTAAAATGTATGACATTTAAATCCTCGAAAAAACCTAAAAGTTTCACACTATATATAAAATTACGATTTTAAATATTAATGAATTTTTCCATGGTACGTGAAGGCGTAGAAAGCGATAATAGATAAGAAAAGAGCCTCATCTGAGGCTCTTTTTAATATTTAAGCATTGAAATTATTTTTCCGTTGCCATCCAGTTTTTCACGTCCGTTCAAATCGCAAAGCTCAATTAAAAATGCCATACCAACGAGATTTGCGCCTGTCTTTTTTACCAGTTTACAAGCAGCTTCTGCCGTTCCTCCTGTTGCAAGCAGGTCATCCACAACCAACACATTTGCGCCTTCCGGAAATGCATCTTTGTGAACTTCAATTTTATCTGTACCATATTCAAGTTCATATTCTTGAGCGTAAGTTTCAGCAGGAAGTTTGTTCGGTTTTCTGATAGGAACAAAGCCGGCATTCAATTTATAAGCCATAGGCATACCAAAGATAAAGCCGCGGCTTTCTATACCTGCAATATAGTCGATTTTTTCATCTTTAAATTGTTCGCACAAATAGTCAATCATAACTTTTAAAGTTTCACCGTCTTTGAGTGCAGTTGTGATATCACGGAAAATTATCCCTTTTTTCGGAAAATCCACAACATCTCTGATTTTACTTTTTACATTTGAAATTGTATCTGTCATTATTTTTCTCCTTTTTCAGCCAGTTTTTGTTTTAATTTTTCTGTATATATTTTAGTTTTTTCCAACTCTTTTTTTATAAAAGCTTTTATGCTTGCTTCTTCTTCTTTTACAAGTCCGTGTGCAGTTTTACCCCAATTCATGTCTTTTTTCATAAACAGAATTTTGAAGCCGATGTAAAATACAAGCGGGAACCATATTATAAAAAGATAAATCGATGTTTCCAAAGCTTCAAAAGTTGCATCCAGTCTTGGCATGAAGTCATATCTTCTGAGAGAATATCTTGCAGCCATAAAAAATCCTGCCCCTATAACAAGACCTATGATAACAGAAGAAAAAAGCATGTGCGGAGATGCGTCTTTTGCGAGGACTTTAAACATTCTGATTGTCAATTCCATCAAAAACCACAACGGCATTATAAATTGTGAAATATATGCAGTCATATCGAGTTTTGCGCGCATTGACATTTTTTTAGAAGTTAGAGCCTCTCCGGAATATTCAAGATAACGTCTGATAGTACCCTCAAGCCAGCGTCTTCTCAGACGGAATAACGGCCACAAGTAAGTGATGCCTTCTTCGTAAACAATTGCATCAA
This sequence comes from uncultured bacterium, assembly GCA_900554385.1. Classification (GTDB taxonomy): domain Bacteria; phylum Cyanobacteriota; class Vampirovibrionia; order Gastranaerophilales; family Gastranaerophilaceae; genus Scatousia. The sequence goes on from USHE01000021.1 coordinate 5,397, forward strand.
TACAATATCTTACATCCCAGCCTCTTATGTGTAATCTTGTGGACATATCAAGGTCATCAACGATAGTATAATTATTCCATCCCCCAATATCTTCCAGAGCTTCACGTTTAATTAATTCGCCGTTGCCTCTAAGTTCAACTGCGCCTTTAACGGAATCTCTGCCAGCCTGAAAATACGTATCCATTGTATATTCGTTGTTTTGGCATCTTGTAAGAAGATTTTGACTGCGGTTTCTGATAACTTTGCGTGCCTGAACAGCTCCCACATCTTTGGGTTCAAGTTCAGGAACAAGCTTAGATAAAAAGTCTGGTTCAACCGTAGCATCAGCATCAAACACAAGAACAGCATCTCCATGCGCCATTTGAAACGCATCGTTTAATACAGCGGATTTTCCTGGGAAAGCCCCTTGCTGACGGATAAGTGCCTTAACTTTCGGGTATTTTTGTTCTAAATCTTTTATTACAGAAGCTGTATTATCTGTACTTCTGTCGTCAATAACTATAACTTCAAAATTTTCATAATCCATTTGAAGAATATTTTCAACAGTATTTGCGATAACATCTTCTTCATTATGCGCAGGAATCATCACAGAAATAAACGGTTTGTAATCTTCGTTAATAACCTGCGGGTATTTACGAAGTTTTCTTTTCTTTAAATTATATGCAAGGTTTGTGAATAATGCGTAAATGGTCATGCATAGGCATAAAAATGCAAGTCCCCATACTGTGTTAAAATAGCTTTGGAATATGTATAGAAACACTCCCAAACCGAAAAATATTACAAATAATATTACTCTTTCTTTCATAAAATACCAACTATTTCTCCATGTCCACAATTTATTTTAGCCGAAAAATGCTGAAAAAGCCAATAATTAATAACTTTTGTGTAGTACAGATACGTCTAATCTCCATCAAACAGAGGTTTTTTAGGTTAAAATATATTAATTTTCGTTAAAATACTTGCGCAAATTCAAATATTAGATATAATAATGGAGTACATAAGAAGAAGGAGTTTAATCATGAACAAAGAAGAATTAGTACAAGAAGTTGCAAAAAAAGCTAACGTTACACAAAAAGAAGCTTCTGAAGTAATCAGTGCTTGGATTGATACAGTTCAAAAAACTGTTGCTAAAGGTAAAAAAGTAACATTAGTTGGTTTTGGTACATTTGAAGCTAGAAAAAGAGCTGCTAGAACTGGCAGAAACCCACAAACTGGTAAAGAAATTAAAATCCCTGCAAAAACAGTTCCTGCATTCTCAGCTGGTAAAAAATTCAAAACTGTTGTTAACGGCAAATAGTTGGATTTTTATTACGGATTTAAAAAGACTTCGTTGTGAAACGGAGTCTTTTTTATGTAAATCTTTAATGTTTATTAAGCAGAGTAGGTAAGGTATAACAAGTTTACACCAGAAGCAGTCAAAACCGTCATGCTGAACTCGTTTCAGCATCTGTAATATTTGAGACCCTGAAACAAGTTCAGGGTGACGATATATACGAGATTTAGAGTAAATAGTTATACCTTACCGCAGAGTAACTTTAAAGGTTTTATTCGTTTTCAGGTTTTTCAAATTTTATTTTATAGCCTAAAATTTCTGCAAGAAATTTCATTTCGTCGTATTTCATAGAACTGTTTACTAGTTTTTGTGACAGGCTGTGGACTGTATATTTTTTACCGGACTGGATTTCGGCTTCTTTTGCAAGTTCAGTCAGTGTCATTTTCTCTTTTACAAGTAAAATTTTTAAGTCTTCCCTAACGCTCATAATAATATGATTATATAATTTTCAATAATTCTTGACATCTTTTGATAAAGTTATTATAATATTCAATAAATATATTGAAATTTATCTAAAGATATATAAAATTTCAGTACAAAACTTAATGAGGAGAAATTATGAGGAAAGGTTTTACGCTGGCAGAGGTGCTGATTACGCTTGGTATAATTGGGATTGTTGCATTAATGACCCTGCCTGCACTGATTGAAAATCACCAGCGTAAAACTTTATATTCACAATTTAAGAAGTCTTATGGGGTTTTTCAAACTGCTTTAAATACAGTGAATGCAGAGAATGGGATTGTGTATGAATGTTATGCTGCCTCTTTTTTTTCAAATCGGTGGGAGACTCGTTCTGAGCAGTGTGAAGATCTTTGGACTAATGTGTTAGCAAAATACAAAATTTTAAAAGAATGCGGATACAATAAACCCGGTTGTAAAGGAAAAGATATTTTGCCTGCTTATAAGACAAAAGCTCAAGTGTTAGCCAGTGGTGGAAAAACAAATGAAAAATATCCTGCTTGTAATTTCCCTATGGGTGAGTATACAGGTTATTACCTTAATGATGGTTCTTTGTTATATGTATATAATTACCCTTCTTTTAATGGACTTTCTATTACATTTGCTCTGGATGTAAATGGCAAGAAAGGTCCAAATAAATGGGGATATGACATGTTTTACTTAACTTTATACCGAAAGAAGTCCACTGCTTTAACTCTGGGACTTACAGGTATTTGTGAGCTTATTGAAAAAGACGGTTATTCTGCTGAAGAAATGATGCTTAAGTAATCTACATACAGGCGAGTTATTTAAATAACTTACTATAGTGTTCGTGATAAAAATCGCCGAATCTGTCTTCAAGAATTGCTTGACGGCACTTTTGCGAGAAGTCCACTAAGAACTTTATATTGTGTATTGACAAAAGAGTTGAAGCTGTTGCTTCCTGACAACGCCTTAAATGCCTAATATATGCCCGTGAATGGTTCTTGCAGGCATAGCAGTCGCAACCTTCCACAAGAGGTTTGTCATCATCCCAGAACTGCTTATTTTTGATATTTTTCTTACCTTCCCACGTAAAGAAAGAGCCGTGGCGTGCGTTACGGGTAGGCAAGACACAGTCAAACATATCTATTCCGTATTTTATTCCGTCAAGCAAGTCCTCAGGAGTCCCAACTCCCATTAGGTATCTTGGTTTGTTATGCGGAAGCAAAGGCGATGTAAATTCCAGAAAATGATTCATTATATCTTTAGTTTCGCCGACGCTTAAGCCGCCGATTGCATATCCTACTGCATCGTAAGACGAAATTACCCTTGCACTTTCTTCTCTTAAATCATCAAAAAACGCACCCTGCACAATAGGGAAAAGGGCTTGTCTCGGGTTTGTCTTGGCTTTAAAACATCTTTCAAGCCAGCGGTGAGTCCTTTCCATTGCCGCTTTTGCGGTATTATAATCGCATGGATATGGGGCGCATTCGTCAAACGCCATTATGATATCAGCTCCGATATCCTGTTGAATTTCCATTGAAACTTCAGGTGAAATAAAGTGTTTTTTTCCGTCTTTTGGGTCACGAAACTCGACGCCGTCTTCCGTAATTTTTCTCAAGTGAGCAAGAGAAAACACCTGAAATCCGCCCGAATCCGTAAGAACAGGTTTGTGCCAGTTCATCCAGTTATGAATTCCGCCAAACTGCTTTATCAACTTTGTTCCTGCTCGTAAGTACAGGTGATAAGAGTTTGACAGCATAATCTGTGCGCCTGTGTCCATTATTTGATCAGACGTCAGTGTTTTTACCGCTGAATTTGTTCCGACAGGCATGAATATAGGTGTTTTTATTACCCCGTGAGGTGTAGTAAAAACACCGGCTCTTGCACCTGTTTGTTTACATGTGTGAACAAGTTCATATTTAAAATATTCTTTTGCATTGTCACTAATCATTTTTCCAGCCTGTCGTTTCGTGTTTAAATAGGCTCGCTTTTCAAGCGAGCCGTAATTCAAATTTAGTCATCCAGTTTTTCAATAACTTTTTCAGCCATATTTTCATAGTCGTCGCATAGTTCTTGAGGCTTAAAGTAGATGTTGATTTCTCTTTCTGCGCTTTCAACAGAATCAGAACCGTGGACTACATTGTATTCTTTTACAAGTGCAAAATCTGCTCTGATTGTTCCGACTTGTGCTTCCAGCGGTTTAGTTGAACCCATCATTTGTCTTGCACTCTGAATAACGTCATACCCTTTCCAAACCATTGCAACAATAGGTCCGCTCTGAATGTATTCTATTAATCTCGGATAGAACGGTTTACCCTTGTGTTCGCCATAGTGCTGTTCGGCTAATTCAGGGGTTACATTGAGCATTTTTAAGCCGATAAGTTTAAACCCTTTGTTTTCAAAACGTTTAATAATTTCGCCAACTAAACCTCTTTTTACACCATCAGGTTTTACGGCAATAAATGTTCTTTGTTCTTCTTGCATGTTGTTTTCCTCCATATACAGCAAGTGTAGCATAAATTAAAGAAAAAAGCTATTTGTTATTGTCAGTAATGTATAACATATTTACACTAAATATCTTATAAATCGTCACCCTGAACTTGTCTCAGGGTCTCAAATATAACAGATGCTGAAACGAGTTCAGCATGACAGTTTTGACTGCATCCGATGTAAACTTGTTATACCTTACCTTATTGTCCAAATTCCAGTTTTAATTTTTTCAAATATCTGAACAGCATAAAAAGCATAAGCATGCAAAGTACTATCGCTGCAAACAAAAGTCCAAACCAGAAACCTTTAAGCATAAGACCTTTATTCAGAGCAAGCCAGTACCCGCACGGAATTGAAATGAGCCAGTAGCCTACAAAGTTTGCGATTAAAACAATTTTTGTTTTTTTGATACCTTTGTAAATACCTGCAAGTGCTACCTGTAATCCGTCAAAGATTTGGAAAATTGAAACTATATATAAAACGGGTACACAGATTTTTATAAGTGTAATATCTTTTGTGAACAGGCTCACAAGAAAATGCGGGAACGAACAGAAGATTACGGCACTGCACATCATAAATCCTACTGACAAAAGAATACCGATAACTGAGTAATTTTTTAATTCAGGGAAGTGCTTTGCTCCGTTTGCAAATCCGACCTTAACTGCAATTGCGTTTGATATTGCCAACGGTACCATAAACGAAACCGTTGTAAGAGTACAGATAAGGTTTTGTGCCGCTGCATAGACACCGGCAACTCTGCCCATAAATATTGCGATACTATTGAACGCAATAAATTCTACAAGTATTGCTAATGAGATAGGAAGCCCTATAGTCATCAAGTTTTTGTAGTAGCGTTTGTCGTGGTAATTTCTGAACCGCATAAGTCCAAGACAATAAAACAACAGCGCAAGTCCCATAAAATATCTAACGGTAAAACTTGCAATAGCCAGTCCTATTGCGCCCATAGAAGGTATTGGTCCAAGCCCGAAGACAAATATAAGATTTAAAATTACGTTTAAAAATACGCAAATTACAGTAACCAAATTTGGTACAACTACAATTTCGAAAGCTTGTAAAAATTCTTTTAATGACGCATGCAAATATGCTCCAAAAGTTGAAAAAGCTGTTATGAACATGTATTGTTTGATATCCGGAACGAGTTTTTCTTCAAAGTGCATAAGATCAATGAGCGGAATAGATGCCAAAACAAAAAACATTGTTATGAGAGCAAGTATCATGGAAAATCTAATAGTTGGGAAAAAGTATTTTTTTGCAGATTTTCTTTCCCCTCTAATGTTAGATAGTATGGGTGACACGCTAGCAATAAGCCCTATTCCGAAAGTCATAATACAATTTGTGATAGCAGTTGCGATACTAATCGCTGCGAGAGTATCCGTAGAGTGTCTGCCAGCAATTAGAACATCTCCGGCACCAATCAATATAAAGCCCAAATTTCCCATAATTATGGGCAGGGCAATGTTTAATAATTCTTTTGCGTAATATTTTACTGATTTTTTCATTATGTTTTTATTATATCGCAAAAGATTTATTTTGGAAGGTTTTTAAAGTAGTCTGTTTCTGTGAAAGCTTTATATGTACACGAAGCTCCATTTAGTCCATTCGTAGATGTTTTCGAGCAAAAAATATCCATGTCTGTATAACGAGTTCCTTGTGTACCCATTGGTAGTAATTTTCCGCTTTTTTCTTCTATGTTAAAACTGAATAAATCATGTCCGTATAGGTTGGGTTTTTTATATGGTCCATTTATATCAATCGTTAAGATTATACCGAAACCTGGTGTGTTGCATTCAATAAGTAGAAGTATGTTATTTGTAAGTATGTATTTCCCTTCATCATAAATGAGATTACCTCCTCTTTTTAAATTTTGAGTTTTATTAAAGTTTTTGTAAGTTTTGAATGTTGAATTTCCAATTCCATTTTCTAAGTCTGAATCCATGCATTGGGTGTTTTCTGAGCATTTTATGGTCGCTTTAAAGTATTTTATAAATTCTTTTCCAAAAGTTTGTTCTGGATAATTTGCTTGATTTGCAATAATACCGGTATCTGCTTGCATTCTCTGCAGAGCTTGTTGAAGTATTGAATATGAAGCTTTTAGCTGTGTTTCTAATTCTTTTGCCTTTGTATTATTAATAACTGTTGGCAGAGTCATTGCAGCAACAATACCAATTATACCAAGTGTGATTAATACCTCTGCAAGTGTAAAAGCTTTTGTTCTCATTTTTAACTACCCCATAGTTATAATATACTTGTAATCATGATTATATATGAGTTTTAAATATATTATACTATCGGATAGTTTATATTTTACAAAAATTTACTTTACACTATATGTTATGGGTAAAAAAACATTCAGATTTGATATTATTCTTGCACGTAAATTCGGGGAGAGGATTAAATCCTTGAGAGCAGCAAAAGGTACTACTCAGGAAGAACTTGCCTTTGTTGCGAATATTTCTCCGAGTTATATGAGTGCTATTGAAAGAGGCATTACAGATACAACTATTTCAACGGCAAAAAGACTTGCAAAAGCTTTGCAGGTCGAATTGCATGAATTATTTATTTTTAATTAATCTAAGTTAAAAATCCAAAAGGTCTGAGAGTGTTATTCCTAGTCCATCGGCAAGTTTCTTTAATGTTCCAAGACTCGGTGAACGTTCCATTCTTTCTAAACGTCCTATGTAAGTACGATCAAGATTGCAAATAAGAGCTAGACCCTCTTGAGTAAGTCCTCTCTGGGTTCTCATTCGTTTTATTTTATTTGAAAATTGTCTGAGTAAGTTTGTTGACATACTCAAAATATATGCGAAGCAGTATTGAACGTCGACCGCCAAATGTCACTCTATTAGACTATTTCCCTTTATTATTATAATCTATAAAACTCTTATAATTCAATTAGGCAAACGGCTATAATTTAAAAAGCCCGAAATTTAATCGGGCTTTTTAGATATTTTATTTTGTTTTACCTGTTCTTTTATAGAAATCTTCAATAAATCCCGTATTGAAGTTTCCGCTGATAAATACCGGATCTTCGATAATTGACTGGTGGAACGGTATTGTTGTTTCTATTCCTGTAATGACATATTCTTTTAATGCTCTGTACATTCTGCGTCTTGCTTCATTACGAGTGCGTCCCCAGCAAATCAATTTTCCAATCATAGAGTCGTAATAAGGCGGAATTGAGTAATCCTGATATACGTGAGAATCCACTCTTACACCAAAACCGCCCGGAGTTACGTAACCTGTAATTTGTCCCGGATTTGGCATGAAATCTTTTTCAGGATTTTCCGCGTTAATACGGCATTCTATTGCGTGTCCTCTTAAGATAATTTCATCTTGAGTGAAATCTAATTTTTCACCTGCAGCTACCATAATTTGTTCTCTAACCAAATCTACATTTGAAATCATTTCGGATACGCAATGTTCAACTTGAATTCTGGTATTCATTTCCATAAAGTACCATTTACCGTCATGGTCAAGCAAGAATTCACATGTTCCTGCGCCTTCGTAATTGATTGCTTTTGCTGCGCGAACAGCCGCAGCCCCCATTTCTTTACGGGTTGCTTCATCAATAGCCGGTGAAGGTGCTTCTTCCAATAATTTCTGATGGCGTCTTTGGATTGAACAATCTCTTTCGCCTAAGTGAACAACATTTCCGTATTGGTCGCCGAGAATTTGTACTTCTATGTGGCGTGGATTTTCTAAGAATTTTTCAGCATAAACGTCAGGATTTCCAAAGAAATTTTGAGCTTCTGATTGGCAGAGATTCATGTTTGTTTCAACTTCATCATCGCTTCTGACAATTCTCATCCCTTTTCCGCCGCCGCCTGCTGTAGCTTTCAAAATGATAGGGTATCCAGCTTTTTTAGCGAATTCTTTTACTTCCTGCGGAGTTTTCAAGATTCCAGTACCAGGGGTAACCGGCACGTTATTTTCAATCATTGTTTTTCTTGCAGTGGCTTTGTCCCCCATTTTTCTCATAGCTTCGGCTGTTGGACCGATAAACTTAATGCCGTGTTTTTCGCAAATTTCAGCAAAATCAGCTCTTTCGGACATGAAACCGTAGCCCGGGTGGATTGCGTCAGCACCTGAAACCAGTGCAGCAGAAATAATTGCAGGTATGCTCAAGTAACTTTTTGCGCTTTGAGCAGGTCCGATACAATATGCTTCTGTAGCCAGTCTAACGTGAAGCGAGTTTGCGTCTGCCTGAGAATAGATTGCAACAGTTGGAATTCCTATTTCTCTGCAGGCTCTAATTATTCTTACCGCAATTTCACCGCGGTTTGCAATTAATACTTTTTTAAACATATACTCAATCCCTTGTAAAATAAATAAAGGTTGAACGAAAATTAAACGTTCAACCTTTAGACTTTTAAACTATTCTATATACATTAAAACTTGACCGAATTCGACAGGTTGACCGTCTTTTACGCAAATTTCAACAATTTTGCCTGAAACTTCGGCTTCAATTTCGTTCATTAATTTCATAGCTTCAACTATGCAGACAACATCGCCCTGAGAAACTGTTTGACCAACTTCTACGAACGGTTTTGCATCAGGTGATGGTGCGCTGTAGAATGTGCCTACCATTGGATAAGTCTGTGGTTTTCCTTTTTTTACAGGTTCCGCTGGCTGAGCGGCAGTTTGTGCAGGTTGAGCAGCCGGTGCTGCAGCTTGAACTGCAGGCGCAGCAGCAACAGGTGCAACAACAATATCTTTTCTGATTGTAATTGCCTGTTCGCCGTCTTCAAGAGAAATTTCTGTTAAAGAATTTTCTGCAAGTATTTTTGCTAATTTATCAACATATTCAATATCAAATTTCATTTATTTTGCCTTTCTAACTTGTTATTGTGTGGCTTACACCCTGTCAAGGTATTCGTTGCTTCTGGTGTCAACGCGGATTACATCTCCGTTTTGAACGAAGAACGGAACGTTAACAACTGCGCCTGTTTCTAATTTAGCAGGCTTAGTTCCGCCTTGAGCGGTATTTCCTTTTTCTGCCGGAGGTGTATCAACAACTTCAAGTTCTACGTGAGCAGGAATATCAATACCGATAATTCTGCTGTCGTGCATAAGAACCTGTACAACCATATTTTCTTTCAAGTATTTAATACCGTCGCCGATATGGTCTTCCGGAATTTGCAATTGTTCATAGCTTTCATTATCCATCATAACGTATTCATTGCCTTCTTTGTAAAGGTATTGCATTTCACGTCTGTCAAGCATAGCTTTTGCAACTTTTTCACCGGCACGGAATGTTTTTTCAACAACCTGACCTGTTTCAACGTTTTTGAGTTTAGATCTTACGAATGCTGCACCTTTACCCGGTTTTACGTGTAAGAATTCCACAACTGACCATAAGCCGTTGTCTAATTGAAGCGTCAAGCCTGTTTTTAAATCGTTTACTGAAATCATATTTTTCCCCTTATAAAATAATAATTTAACTTTTGTAAGAAAATCTTATCATAAACATTAAAAACTTCAAATATTTGTTACAATTTGGCTTATTATTATTAACAAAGTAGCAAAAAAGTTTTTTACGAGTTATCATGTATGGTATCAAATTCTTCAAGTTTATAAGGAGTGTGTGTATGAGAATTTCAGCAGTTTCAAATCGTTGTCCTAAACCTTGTTTTAATTTTACAGCAAATGGGGATAAAAGTTATGAAAATCCTGTCAATCGCAAGACTGAAAAAGGGCTGACTATTCTGCAGTCTGTCGGAACTAGTATGCTTGTTGGCGGTACAGCTTTTGGTATTGCTTCATTTTTAATTCCTAAAACCACCAAAATGAGAATGGGAAAAGCCGGAATTATCGGCGGTGTGCTTGGGGCTGCAAGTTTGTTATTAACTTTACCGGCAAACCTTTATAATACAAAAGTAAGAGCGTTCGCTCGTGAAAAGGAAATGGATGTGTTCAGCCGTGACAGAGAACTTAAGGCAAATATTTTGTCCGAAGTGGATAAAGAAGTTCAGGATGAAGATGTTTCTCTGGATAAGAAAATAGATCATTATGCTACCG